>JBGSTR010000767.1:0-25842 GCA_041736365.1 Chromatiaceae bacterium
CCCGCTGTCGAGCCGGGCAACCCGCCACGCCCTGCGCCCGGTGCGCGGACGTCCTACCCGAGCGGCCCGCTTCGGCGCGGACATTGCTTGGCGGCCCTAGGGATCCGGCCCTAGTTTACCCTAGGGTTGCGCGCGGGAGACAGTGCGCCAGGGCATGCGACGGAGCGGTTTTCGGGGCCACAGGCTTACTTGGCGTTGGCGTCCATGTACTTGATGATGTCGGCCGTGACATTCAGTGTCTCATCCATGTACAAAAGCCCGGCCATGCTGCGCTCGAGCACGACGCCGAGCTTTTTCTGCTTGGCGACCGCATTGACCGCCTTCTGCGCCGGGCCGATGACTTCACGGCCCTTCTCCTGCTGTACCTTCATGAGCTGCTGCTGCAACGCGGTGGCCTCCTTCTGATAGGCCTCGATGCGTTTCTTGATCGCCTCTTCCTTCTTGCCCGCTTGATCCTTGGTCATCAGCGGCGCGTCGCGATCCAGGGCCTGTTTGTCCTGGCGGATGGACTGTTCCTGCTCCGCCAACGCCTTTCCCTTGGGCTCGAAGTCCTTGCGCAATTGTTCCTGGACCTTTTTTCCGAGCGTGCTCTGCTCGAGCACCTGCTGCATGTCGACGTAGCCAACGGTCGGGGCGTTCGCGGCCGCCGCGGGCAGGACCGCCAGCAGCGGCACGAGGGCGAGCAGAAGGCGAGGGTGCATGGGCAATTGCTCCGTAACGATGGTTTAGAGAGGGCGGGATTCTAACCCTGAGTGTCGGATGCGGGAACCGCGGCTGTATGCTTGCGTCGCCGCGCCGCCTGTCGGATCCTCTGCAACTCGTAAGTCAGCACGCGCGCGTGCGAGCGGGGAAGCGCCAATCGACCGCGGTCCCCGTGCCGACCGCGGATGGCCGCCTGTGACAGGGCAGCGGACGCGACTGAAAATGGGGCGGTTCGGAAACCACGTTTTCGCATCGCGAGCTGATCCGGTGGCGGGACGGCATCGGATCGGCGTATCCCTGGGGAACCGGAAACCGGAGATTCGCATCGTGTCAAATTCCCTTCAGGAACAGTTGCTCAAGGCCGGCTTGATCGATGAGCAGCGGCTCAAGGAGACGCGCTCGTCCAAGCGCAAGACCACCCAGCAGACCGGCAAACGCCGATCGCAGAGCGACGACGAGGCACGCCGCGCGGCCGAGCGGGTGCGCGCCGAAAAGGCCGAGCGCGACCGTGAGCTCAATCGCAAGCAGCAGGAAGAGGCGGCGCGGCGAGGGCGAGAGAACGAGCTTCGACAGTTGATCCACAGCCATCGGGTGATTCGGGACGGCGGCGACGTCGCTTACAACTTCTCCGACGGGGTTGCGCTGAAGCGGCTGTACCTGTCGAAACAACAGCACGCGGCGGTGGTGGCCGGGCACTTGGCGATCGTCCGCCAGGATACCTTCTACGAGCTCGTGCCCGCCGAGATCGCCGAACGGGTGAGCGGGCGGGATGCGAGCCTGGTGCTGGTGCACAATCGTGCCGCGGAGTCGGCGGATGCGGACGACCCCTACGCCGAATTCCAGGTGCCCGACGATCTGATGTGGTAAAGCAGCCGCGCGCTCGGCTCAATCGCAAGCGGGATGCGCGCCGGATCGCGGAAATATCTCGCCCCTAAAGGAATACCAATGCTCGACCCCAACAACCTCAAGCTCGCCGTCCTGATCGATGCCGACAATGCCCAGGCGACCATCGTCGAGGGCCTGCTGGCGGAGGTCGCCAAGTACGGAACGGCCCACGTCAAGCGAATCTACGGCGATTGGACGCTGCCGAATCTCGGGTCCTGGAAGGACACCCTGCTGCGCTACTCGATCCAACCGATGCAGCAGTTCCGCTATACGAAGGGCAAGAATGCGACCGATGGCGCGATGATGATCGATGCCATGGATTTGCTGTATTCGCGCAACTTCGACGGCTTTTGCATCGTCTCCAGCGACAGTGACTTCACGCGCCTGGCGTCGCGACTGCGCGAGTCCGGAATGACCGTCTACGGTTTCGGCGAGCAGAAGACACCGGAGCCCTTCGTGGCGGCCTGCGACAAGTTCGTGTTCACGGAGGTCCTGCGCCAGGACGTCGGCAGCGATGCGCCCAGTCGCAAGAGCGGCAAGGAGCTCAAGCGCGACACCAAGCTGATCACGATGCTCAACGCCGCTGTCGATGCCGTTGCGGACGACGCGGGCTGGGCGGATCTCGGCGCGGTGGGCACGGCTATCGCGAAACGCACGCCGGAGTTCGATTCGCGCAACTACGGCTACGCCAAGCTCAGCGGTTTGCTGAAGGCGCTGGGGCTGTTCGTGGTCGAGGAGCGCCCGATCGGCACCGGCCCGCACAAGTCGCTCTATGTCCGCGACGGGTCGGGAAACGAATGATGTCGTGAAGCCTGCATGAAGCTGATCGACACCCATTGTCACCTGGATGTTTCAGAATTCGAGGCCGATCGCGACGGCGTTCTGGCGCGAGCCCGGACGGCCGGGGTCGTCGCGGTCGTCGTCCCGGCGATTCATTGCGAGGGTTGGCCCGCGCTGATCCGGCTGTGCGCCTCGGCGCCCGATCTCTATCCGGCCTTGGGTCTGCATCCGGGTTTTCTAGCCCGGCACGCCGAGGGCGACGTCGCGGCGCTGGAGCAAGCGATTGGCGAGCATTCGCCGATTGCGGTGGGTGAGATCGGCTTGGACTATTTCGTCCGCGAGCTTGATCGCGAACACCAGCAGGCGTTGTTCGAGACACAACTGGCGATCGCCGCCTCGGCCGATCTCCCGGTCCTGCTGCATGTGCGCAAGGCCCACGACCAGGTCCTGGCGACGCTGCGGCGCATGCGGGTAAGCGGCGGCATCGCCCACGCCTTCAACGGCAGCCTGCAGCAGGCGCAACAGTATATCGACCTGGGTTTTCGGCTCGGATTCGGCGGGATGCTCACCTTCGAGCGGTCCAACAAGCTGCGCCGGTTGGCGCGCGAGCTGCCCATCGAGTCGATCGTGCTCGAGACCGACGCGCCGGACATGACGGTCGCGGCCCATCGAGGCGAGCGCAACAGCCCCGAATATCTTCCCGATGTACTGGCGGCCTTGGCAGAGGTGCGCGACACGGATCCGGCCGACCTCGCGGCGCGGACCACCGCAAATGCCCGCGCCGTGCTCCGCATCGACGTCGATACCGCGCCCTGATTTGGGCTCAGTCGAGGCAGAGCTCGAACTCGGTCCCGCGCAGCAAGGATTCGACTTCGCTGTAGTTTTCGATCACGTCAACTAGTGAATCCGAATTGATCTTCACCAGAGAAGACGACATCGCGGACGAGCCAAGACCGAGAAACGCCAGCATTTCAGCACCTTCCTTCTCTTTGTTGCGTGAAAAGGACTCGTAGACCACGCGCAGGTAGTGGGGGGTGTCGCCGAACAGCTCTTGCCACCGGTTGGTATGCAGCTTGATCCTTTGCAGCTCCCCGATCAGCCGATCGGCGGGCACGGTAACCTTGATCGCCTTGCGCGGTGCATCGCTGCCCTGTCGGGCGTGATAGAGATTCCGTTGCTCGGCAACGATGCGGGATACCAAGGTCTTGAGGAAATTTTCACGCACCACGTGAATCACGCTGATCTGGTGGTCTCGAATATAGGGAATCACCGCAGGAAACCGCTGCGTTTGGTTATACATAACCTTGAAACCCTTGGCTTCGCTCGACTGGTCCGAGTAGAACTGATCCAGATACTCGCGCGTGTTGCGCGCCCTCCAGGCGTAGTGTCCGAGTCGGCGAAGCAGGCTTTTCTCGGTCCATGCGGAGTAAGACGAGGGATCCTGAAAGGCGGTGCGCCGAATAATGCGCCGGCTGACGCGATCCACGTACCAACCCGGAACCTTGAACACCTCACCGGTGCAGGTGACTTGCGGATGGCTATTCAACGTGGTGCGGATTAGCGTCGTTCCGGTTCGCTGAGTTCCGACGACAACAAATTTCTTCATCTACTACCTCTACAAGAACGGCCATCTACTTAGAACCCCAGCGGAAACTGGGATTTGCGCAAGTTTGGTGCGGCTCGTCGTTAAGAATTCCGAGCCTTCGGCGACGTTTCGGACCCGGGGGTCCGTCGCAGCTTCCAGTCGCCCCGGCCGATCCCGGCTTGCGGGGATTGCTTGGGTCCGAGAGGGTGCTGGATTTACGCTGCTCCGGACCTCCGTCCGGCGACGCCCGGTCGGGTTTGCTCCCGCTGGGGTTGGGTTTCCGCTATCTCCGGATCGGTATCCCTACGGGGCCGGCATTGTAAAGCATGCGCGCAACATCATCCCATTTGCCTCCATGCGCCCGATGCGCACCTACCGGTGGGATTGGATGTCGGGAATCAGCGGGTTGCGCCGGGCACCATCTGTTGGATAACGCCCATCGGGTTCATTTGCTCGATCTGCTCGCCGCCACGGCCGACGATTCCCGCCATTCGGTCGATGCTGACACGCATCTGCTGCATGTCGCGAGACATGGCGGGGAGCGTCTGAACCTGAGCTGCAATGCCGCCGACGTCGCGGGCGAGCGACGACATATCACCGCGCATCTGATGCATGTCCGAGGACATCGCAGCGATTTCGCCCGAGATTCGGCCCATGTACCCGGCCATTTCTGCCATCAGAGACACCATGTACAAGAAACCGCCGAGGCCCGCGAGCAAGGCCGCGATCGGAAGGATGCGCAAGACCGGGGTTGGGGTCGATTGGGTCATAACCGCGTCCTCTTCGTTAGGCTGTCAGGGGCGATGCCCCCGATTGGAGCAGGTGCGAATCAAGTGTCGACCAAGCAGCCGGCCCGAACGTCCGCATGGAGATCCCCCGCCTGGAGACTGGATTTTACTCGCGTTGCGTCGTGCCCGGATGGCCACTATATTGCCAAAATGTACAGGAAGCGTGGAATCTCCCGTTGGCTCCTGCTGGTTGGTCTGATGATCTTTCAGGCTCAGTCGGCGGCGGGGGTTTGGTTGTCCTGCAAGCATGACTCGCCGGCGAAACCCGAGGCAAGCTGCCACTTCCAGTCGACGAGCGCGGCCGGCACGGACGCGGCAGGCGCGTTGGACTGCGCCAAGTGCAGACTCGCCGCCGCGATCGGTGTCGCGCAGTCGACGCCTCCGGCCGGCCCAGTCCGTGTGACCCCCGTCCACTCCGCACTCTGCTCGCGTCTGCCGAGCCACTTCTACCGATTCTTCCCCGACCCAACGAATCGACCTCCCATTTCCGCCGCCCCCCGGATCGCGTAAGGCTTTTCTTCCGGTACGAAGCGGCGCCCCGACGGCGCCCGAGGTGGCGACGATGGTTTTCAGCTCCGATTTCATTCCTCCGCGTTTCGCGGTCGGGCAGGTATGGACCCGACTGCTCTGCGTGCTTGCGCTGTCCGCGGTTCTCGCCGGGTGCGGGCCGCAAACGTCCACGCCGAGCGAAAGCCTCGCCGCGGCAGCGGACGACACCCCGCTGGAGCACGCGGCAAAGCACATGGACGTTCGATACGTGTGCCCGATGCACCCGCAAATCGTTCGCGACGAGCCCGGAAGCTGTCCGATCTGCGGGATGACCCTGGTCGAGAAGAAGGCCAAGGCAGAAATCGGGCAACACCCCGAGGTGACCTTGAGCAGCGCGGTAGTGCAGAACATGGGCGTGCGCACCACCCGCGTGGAGCGCGGCACCCTGTGGCGGCACGTTCGAACCGTGGGGCGCGTGGAATACGACGAGACCCATCTTGCCCACGTGCACTCGCGCGCCGATGGATGGATCGAAAAGCTGGAGTTGCGCGCGGAGGGCGAGCCGGTGCAAAAGGGCCAGGTGCTGGCGCAACTCTACGCCCCCGACATCCTTTCGGCCCAGGTCGATTTCCTCATCGCCATGGACCAGCAGGGCCAGGGAGCACGTCGCGTCACTCCGGACAAGGCACGCAACCTGTTGCGTCTGCTCGACGTGCCGGAAGACGTGATCCGCGAAATTGCCCGCACCCGCGAGACGCGCAACACGGTGCCCGTGCTGGCGCCGGAGAATGGGATCGTGACCCGGATGACTGCCCGCGACGGCATGTACGTCACCCCGGGGAGCGAGATGTTCACCATCGCCGACTTGACCAAGGTCTGGGTCATGGTCGACGTGTTCGAGCACCAGCTCGCGTGGATCGCTCCGGGCATGGAGGCGGAAATCAGCGTGCCGGCGCATCCCGAGCGCACCTGGACCGGCAAGGTCGATTATCTCTACCCGGACCTCGACCCCAAGACCCGAACCCTGCGGGTCCGCCTGGTATTCGACAATCCCGACCTGCTGCTGAAGCCCAACATGTTCGCCGAGGTGGTGATCTACGGCGGCCCGAAGAAGGACGTGGTCAAGATCCCCCGCGAGGCCCTGATCGAGACCGGCGAGCGCGCGACGGTCGTTCAAGCACTCGGCGATGGTCGATTTCAGCCGGTGGACGTGGTCACCGGGATGGATGCCGGGGATGAGGTGGAGGTCCTCTCGGGACTGGAGCCGGGCGAGGAAATCGTGGTTTCGGGGCAGTTCCTGATCGATTCCGAGTCGAGTCTCCAGGCGAGCTTCGTACGCATGTCCGAAACCGGAGCCCCCGGGGAGCCCGCCGCCGCCGATACCGATGCGCATCGCGGGCACTGATGGGAGCGCGCCGATGAACCATCAGGATCTTCCTTCGACGGGATCGACGGCGACGGGATCGACCGGAGGGCGAGGGCGATGAAAAACGTCATCCTCTGGTCGGTCCGCAACCGCTTTCTCGTGCTGCTGGCCACCCTGCTCCTCGGGGCCTGGGGGTTGGTCTCGCTCAAGCAGACGCCGCTGGATGCGATACCCGATCTCTCGGACGTCCAGGTCATTATTCGCACCAGCTTTCCCGGCCAGTCGCCGCGCGTGGTGGAGGACCAGGTCACCTATCCCATCACCACCACCATGCTCGCCGTGCCGGGGGCCCAGACGGTGCGCGGATACTCCTTTTTCGGCGACTCCTATGTCTATGTGATCTTCAAGGACGGGACCGACCTCTACTGGGCCCGCTCGCGGGTGCTGGAGTACCTCAACCAGGCGGTGTCGCGCCTGCCGGCAGGTGTCTCTCCGCGCCTGGGGCCGGACGCGACGGGGGTCGGTTGGGTCTTCAGCTACGCGCTCACCGACCCCACCGGCCAACATGATCTGGCTCAGCTCCGCAGCCTCCAGGACTGGTTCCTCAAGTTCGAGCTGCAGACCGTCCCGGGGGTCGCGGAGGTGGCGACCGTGGGGGGTATGGTGCGCCAGTACCAGGTGGTGGCGGACCCGGAGAAGCTCAGGGCCTACGGCATTCCCCTGGCGCGCCTGAGCACGGCGATACGCAATGCGAACGAGGAGGTTGGCGGCTCCGTCATCGAGCTCGCAGAGGCGGAATACATGGTCCGCAGCCGCGGCTATATCTCCAGTCTGGAAGACATCGAGAACATCCCGGTGGACGTGACGGAGACCGGCACCCCGGTGCTGTTGCGGGACTTGGCGCGGGTGCAGATCGGGCCGGAGATGCGTCGCGTAGTGGCCGACCTGGACGGCGAGGGCGAGGTCACCGGCGGGATCGTGGTGATGCGTTACGGCGAGAACGCCCTGACGACCATCGCCGGGGTCAAGAAAAAGCTCGAGGAGCTGCGTCGGGGTCTGCCGCCGGGGGTGGAGATCGTCACGACCTACGATCGTTCGGGTTTGATCCTAAATGCGGTAGACAACCTCAAGGAGAAGCTGATCGAGGAGCTGGTCGTCGTCGCGTTGGTGTGCCTGCTGTTTCTGTTCCACCTGCGCTCCGCATTCGTCGCCATCGTCAGCCTGCCGCTGGGCATCCTGGCGGCCTTCGTCGTCATGCGGTATCAGGGCATCAACGCCAACATCATGTCTCTCGGCGGCATCGCCATCGCCATCGGCGCGATGGTGGACGCGGCCATCGTCATGATCGAGAACGCCCACAAGCACCTGGAGCGCTACCGCCGCATTCACGGTCACGCACCCGTCGGCCAGGCGCACTGGCAGGTGGTCACCGACGCGGCCGTTGAGGTTGGCCCCGCGCTGTTCTTTTCGCTCCTTATTATTACCCTGAGCTTTCTACCGGTGTTCACGCTCGAGGCCCAGGAGGGGCGGCTGTTCGCGCCACTCGCCTACACCAAGACCTATGCGATGGCCGCCGCGGCGGGTCTCGCAGTGACCCTGGTGCCGGTGTTGATGGGCTATTTCATTCGCGGGCGCATCCCCAGCGAGTCCGCCAACCCGCTGAACCGCTTCCTGATCTGGATGTATCGGCCGCTGCTGCGCGGGGTCTTGGCGGCCCCGCGCACGACCATCGCCGTTTCGATCCTGGTGGTGCTGAGCCTGATCATCCCACTCTATGGCATCGCCGGATTTCTCGAGCCATTGAAATGGCCGCTGCAAGCGGCCTCTCTGGTGAGGGAGGAGGGGCCGCACATGCGCGCGCTCCAGCGGATCGAGGACTGGCAAGCCGGCGTGACGCGGGGCTGGCAATCCATGACGGAAGGCGTGCCCGCGCTCGAAGGGCTGGGGTCCGGTCTCGGCTCGGAATTCATGCCCGAGCTCTACGAGGGCGACCTGATGTACATGCCCACCACGCTGCCGGGGCTGTCGATCGGCAAGGCGCAGGAGCTGCTGCAACAGACCGATCGGCTGATCGCCGGCGTTCCGGAGGTGAAACGGGTCTTCGGCAAGATCGGCCGCGCGGACACCGCAACCGATCCGGCACCCTTGACCATGATCGAGACGGTGATCGAGCTCAAACCGGAGAGCGAATGGCGCGCCGGTATGACCATTGACCGGTTGATCGAGGAGCTGGATCAAACGGTGGATTTCCCCGGCGTTACCAACGCCTGGGTGATGCCCATCAAGACCCGGATCGACATGCTCGCCACCGGCATCAAGACCCCGGTTGGGGTGAAGGTTGCGGGCCCGGATCTGAAGGAAATCGAGCGCATCGGCCAAGAGATCGAGCGCGCGGTCCTTACCGTACCAGGCACCGCCTCGGCCTACTCGGAGCGGGTAGCCGGGGGGCGTTACGTGGAGATCCGACCGGACCGGCTGCAGGCCGCGCGTGTCGGACTGAACATCAGCGACATCAACCAAATCGTCGCGGCGGCCGTCGGCGGGATCAATATCACCCAGACGGTGGAGGGGTTGGAGCGCTATCCGGTGAATCTGCGCTTCCCCCGCGAGCAACGCAGCGATATGCAGAAGCTGCGCGACCTCCCAGTCGTCACCCCGACGGGCGCTCAGGTCCCGCTGGGCCAGATCGCCGATATCGAGATCGTGGACGGGCCACCGATGCTCAAGAGCGAGAACGCGCGTCTCAACGGCTGGACCTTCATCGACATCCGCGGCCGGGACGTGGGCGGCTACGTGGCGGAGGCCCGGGCGCGGGTGCGCGACGCGGTGCAGCTTCCGCCGGGCTATTCGATCACCTGGTCGGGCCAATACGAATACATGCTCCGGGCCAAGGAGAAGCTGATACAAGTAGTGCCCTTCACCCTGATCATTATCTTCGTGCTGCTGTATCTCACCTTCCGCCGCTCCGGCGAGGCCCTGCTGGTCATGCTCTCGTTGCCGTTTGCGCTGGTGGGGGGATTCTGGCTCATTGACCTGCTGGGCTATAACCTCTCGGTGGCGGTTGCGGTGGGCTTCATCGCCCTGGCCGGAGTGGCGGCGGAATTCGGCGTGGTAATGCTGGTGTATCTCGACAATGCACTGCGCGAATACCGGGAGGCGGGCAAGCTGAACGACGTATCGGATCTCAAGGCCGCAATTATGGAGGGAGCGGTGATGCGGGTGCGTCCCAAGGCCATGACCGTCGCGACCATCATGGCCGGCCTGTTGCCGATCATGCTCGGCCAGGGCACCGGCTCGGAGGTCATGCGTCGTATTGCGGCGCCGATGGTCGGGGGCATGATCACCGCGCCGCTGTTGAGTCTGTTCGTGATCCCGGCGATCTATCTGGTGTGGCGCCGCCGCGAGCTCGCCGGAGACCCGCGGCGCTCGGAGCCGCGAGTCGCGGACCCGGCGGCGTCGCAGGCAGAAGCCGCACGATAACGTCCCCGATGATGTCGGGGCAATTGGCGGGAGTGCTCCGGCGCCTATTCACTCGCACGCATCGGAATCTTGGGGGACGCCGACCAAATGGCGGCGTTTGCCTCGTGGAGGGCTCCAATCAATCGTCAACATTGCTGCTTCCGAGTGGAACCTGCCGTATGATCCGCCGCTGATCTGCTCGCCGAGGTCGTTATTGTGAGCGACCGTCGGCCCGGTTCTTCGGATTCCGGGTAATGTTGGCTAAGTAGATCGATGCGCTCTATGTATGCAGCGGTCGCTCCCGTGACTCCGAACGCTGAGGCCTCCGTTGTCGCGGGTGCCCGTTTCGCGGCATACCGAGGCACCGGATGGGTGCAACTTGTCGCCGGGGCTTTGCTTCGGGGCAAGGCGACCCGATATCCCGGCCTTGGGGTAATTGCGGTGGCCGCCCAAACTGCGGCGGCCCCCTTGGAGCAAGCCGCGACCGTCGAACAGAATCACTGCGCGGTCCGATTTTTGCGTAACTACGGACGCACCGATTTATTCTTTGTCCGTCGGCCCGGGGATGGCCGGCCGTTTTCAGGCGGCCAGGGCGACCATTCATCGAGTCGAAAAGCCGCTGAGACCCTCTGCGGTTGAGGGAGATTGACGATACGGACATTGTTGGTCGTTGCCGAAGGATCCCGAGTCTTTGCCACCGTGTGGCGCGGGAGCTGTTCCGAAGGCAACCTAAGGGTCACCTGTCCAAAATGGATCAGAAACCCCAAGGAGGGGAAGAGCCTTTCGCACGGCTCAAGCCATCAGCACCGATGTATCAATACGATTCGGGCGCACAATCATCAGGCGCCATCGACTACAACTGGGAGAAAATATCAATGGCGAGCAACGACAATATTGTTTGGCATCATCATCCGGTAAACCAGCAGTCCCGTTCCGAGCAGAAGGGTCAAAAGCCGACCGTCATCTGGTTTACGGGCTTAAGCGCTTCGGGCAAGTCCACCCTGGCCGGCGCGCTGGAGCAGATCCTAACCCATCAGGGATACCACACGTATCTTCTGGACGGCGACAACGTACGTCACGGTCTGTGCGGCGATCTCGGCTTCAGCGATGCGGATCGATGCGAGAATATTCGCCGCGTCGGCGAGGTCGCGAAGCTGATGGCGGATGCCGGTTTGATCGTGCTGACCGCCTTCATTTCGCCGTTCCGCAGCGACCGGCAGATCGTTCGCGACCTGTTGCCCGAGGGCCAGTTCATCGAGGTATTCGCCGACGCATCGCTGAGCGTTTGCCAAGAGCGCGACCCCAAGGGTCTGTATGCGAAGGCGGCACGCGGCGAGATCAAGCAATTCACCGGTATCGATAGCCCCTACGAGGCCCCCGAGACCCCGGAGGTCCATGTCGACACCGGAGAGCTTTCGGTCGCCGAGGGGGTCAACGTGCTGCTGGATCATCTGAATCGCGCCGGCATCCTGGCAGGCGGTTACGAGCCTGTAAAGTTGGAGCGCTCGGCCTAACCATCGACGGTGGACCGCGGAATGTGCTTCCGCGGTCCAGGTTCGCGGCGAACCCCACCAGCCGCGGCCGCCCTCGATTCCCGCTTCCAAGCCCACCCCAGCACGTGTGCCCGCCGCGCGAGACTCACTCGCAGCGGTGAATCTCGATGGTCGTATGCGCAATCTCTTCGTGCTGCGCAAGTTTCTCGCGCACGACTGTTGGCGTAAGGTTCTCGTCACGGGTCACCAGGCTCAGGGCGCAGGCATAGGCGCCGCGGCCCACGCGCCAGACATGTAGGTCGGCGATTCGGGTTAGCCCCGGCCCCGACCCGATCTCGAGTGCCTCGCGAATCTCGTCGACCACGGGATGATCCATTTCCCGATCCAGCAGGACCTTGCCGGTCTCGAGAATCAGGTTTCGCGCCCAAATTCCGACCAGCACCGCACCGACAATTCCCATCGTGGGGTCCAGCCAGGCCCATCCGTAGATCCAGCCCCCCGCCAACGCGATGATTGCCAGCACGGATGTGACCGCATCGGCGAGCACGTGCAGGTAGGCCGACTTCAAATTCAGATCGTCGTGGTGGTGGCTCGGGTGGGCATGATCATGACCGTTGGTGTGGCCGTGGGCGTGGTGGTGGTCGTGATCGGCCGACTTTGCCAGGATCACCGCGCAGACGACGTTGACGATGAGGCCCAGGGCCGCCACCCAGATCGCCTCGCGATAGTGGATTTCAGAGGGAGCGAAGATCCGCTCCACCGATGCGACGACCATCATCAGCGCGACTCCGAGCAGAAAGATCGCACTCGCGAAGCCGCCCAGAATCTCGATCTTCCAGGTGCCGAAGGCGAATCGCGGGTCGTTTGCGTAGCGCCGTGCCGCGCTGTAGGCGAAGGCGCTCAGGCCGATCGCCACCGCGTGGGAGCTCATGTGCCAGCCGTCCGCGAGCAACGCCATGGAGTTGAACCACCAGCCGGCAACGATCTCGACGACCATGGTTGCGGCGGTGATCCACATCACCGCGCGGGTGCCCCGTTCCGCCGCATGGCTGCCGGCGCTGAAGACGTGCTCGTGGGTCCAATCCGAGAAATCTTGCGTTTGCATGTCGATGTTTTTCCAGCGGATAGTCCCGATGCGGGCGGTTGCGACCGCGCTAGATGGCGGGGATCAAACGTCGCAAAGGCATTTGATCATCACCTAGCCCGCAAGCTTCATGCCTCAACTGCCGAATCCGAGGAACGGGATCGTCGAGAGATAGAGCACCACCAGTAGTCCGAGAATACTCAACAGTATTCGGATCGGGTGAGCGCCAATGGAGTCGAGCAGGATCCGCGGCCAACCCCGCGCGCTGCGCGCGGCGTACTCCGCTCGGACACGCTCGGCGCGTTCGGCTTCGTATTCATCGAGCAGCGCGCGCGCCCGATCGTATTCGGAGGCGTCCGTGAGCCAAATCGCCGCGATCGAGATGCCGAGAAGCCCCGCATGGGTCTCGTGCCATTCGATGTCGTGGTCGGCGAGCAGGCGGCGGACATCGTCTGCTTCGTCCTCGGGTACGCCGTTGAGTCGAAAGAGAAGTCGCGCCATGGGTCGATCCGATCTCGCATCTTTGTAGCTTTAAGCGCGGGTGTATCCGTGCGCGTGAGGAGGTCGGCAACCGGCTCAAACGCGGCGCTTGGCGACACGCCGGCGCATCGCGAGATAGCCGTAGATGGCCAAGTTTAAGCCGATCACCGTCAATCCAAGTGCAATTCTGGTGCCTTGCGTCAAGCCGGGTGGATAGATCAGCGGGGTCACGTAGTGCTCGATGAATCCGCCCGCGTAGCCGGCGCTTCCCGATGCCGTCCGAAGCTCCAGCTCAAGCCGCGTCAGTGGACAGCTCCAGCCAGCGATCTCGACCGCGGCCCCCCAGACTGCGCTCGGGAGGTGCAGCAGGGCAAGCCAGTGCCACCTCAGCACCAAGAATCCACCAGCGACGACGAATACGATGAACGCGAAATGAATCAGAACCAGCCCATCCGCGCCGAATCCGGCGGTCATCGCTCCAGCTCCGCGACTCGACGCGCCGCCGCCGCTCCGCAATCGGTCATTCGAGTCCGGCCAGCAGGGCGTCCAGGGTGCGCGAGCGAAACTCGCGCCGATAAAGGACAGCGACGATCCAGGCGCTCGCGACCATGAACAGGATCGGGTGCACGATCCAGGTCAGCAGGGCGAGGCTGAAGTAATAGGCCCTCAATCCGAGGTTGAAGTGATAGACCGACAACCAGATCACCTGCGCGAGTGCGTCGCTGTGGCGCTCGATCTCGGGCGTTTGGCCACCGGACGCATCCGCCAGGGGGGCGCTGCCAACCAGGATCGAGGCGAATCCCCATTGCCGCATGCACCAGGTAAAGGTGAAGAACGCGTAGGCGTAGATGCCGATCAGCAACAGCACCGCGAGCTCCCAGACGGCGGTAGTCGTTCGCTGGATCAGCGGAAGGTCGGACATAAAGCGGGCGACCGCGTCAGAGGATCCGATGGCCGTGGTTAGAGCGGCGATAATCAGCAGGCTGCTCGACGCGAAGAAGGTGGCGTTGCGCTCCAGGTTTGCCACCACCGAGGTGTCGACCATCCGGACATCGCGTTGGTGCATGACCTGGATCCAGCGCTTGATGTGCGCGTGAAGCGCGTCCTGTATGCGCCGTCGGCGCTGGCAGCGGAATCCGGAGTAGCGGGTATACCCAATCCAACAGGCGACGAACCAGGCCAAACCGACCCAATCGAGGACCCCGATATCCTCTGCGACTGTCATGTCGCGTGGGGCGGCGGCGGGTGTGCGCGACCGGGTACGGAAAGGCGCGGGCTAGTCACTCGCCTTCGCGCTCCAACGTTACCTGCGGCCATGGGTCGTCGCTGTCGTCGATCCGCACGGTAACGACGATGGGCGCGCAACATTGCTGGCAGTCCTCGACGTAGCATTGCGAGCCCGCGCTCGTGTCGATACTGATTTCGATCGGCGTCGCGCACCAGGGACAGTCGAGCACTAGGGTCTCAAGCGGGTTCATGGTGGTTCCGATTAGGAAAACGCTGATCAAATGCCGTCCTGGCATTTGATCTGCTCGCGGTTCGAGCGGCGCGACTGCCGGGCCGCTCCATTCAAGCTCCTACGGTGCTTGAAAATGTCGGGCCATCCCTGGCCCGGACGGGAAACGCCTTTGATCGGCGTTTCCTTAGCCGCCCGGGGTGGTTGATACACACGTTTGAGCACTGATCTTAACCTTGTGCAGCGCCAGCAAGCACCCGCTTCCGGGGCGACCTTCGGCGACCATGCTCACGCGGGCATCGCGAAAAGGCAAACCCCGTAGGCCGGTGGCATCCCACGACTCGCCTTGGCGCATCCGCGGCACCGCGCCGACTCGCCGCGAAGCGAACGCCGTTCTCGCTTGAAGCATCCCGTGGCGCCGCCTTACAGTCTCAACAATAGACTGAAAAAACATTTCCATAATAATGAAAAAAAACAAGTTAATATGCTTGCCGCTTGCTTCTCCTCACAACTGAGACGAACGCCCGATGACGGACAACAACGACAATAAGATACAGACCGAAGCCGATGTGGTTCGCCAGGCACTGGCCAGGGGCAAACGCAAACGCGTGCGGAAGCTCCTCGCCTCCATGCATCCGGCCAAGATCGCCAGTTTCCTGGAATGGCTGCCACCGGGGGATCGGCTCGCCGTCTGGGAGCAGGTCGATCAAGGCGTCGAGGAAAAGGTGCTGGGGCACCTGGATGAGCCGTTTCGCCGTCAGTTGACCCAGGCGCTCGACGCCGACGCGTCTGCCGAGGCCGAATCGGATGCAGAGACGCAGCTCTCGCGGGTGCTCGACCTCATGGAGCAGGGGAAGCTGAAGCGGGTGGGTCGACTGTTCCGGGAATTCCACCCGGCACGGATCGCCGGTTTGCTCGAATCCCTGCCGCAACGCGAGCGGCTCGCCGCTTGGGGGGTAGTCGAGGCGGATCAGGCGGGAAAGGTGCTGCGGCACCTGCACGACGAGGTCCGCCGCGGCCTCGCGATCGGGATGCCGATGGACGATTTGGTCGCGGCGGCCCGCGGCCTGGAAGCCGATGATCTCGTCGACCTCATCCAGGACCTGCCCTCTCGGACCGGCAAGGAGATCCTCGAGGCGCTCGGCCAACGCGAGCGCCAGCAGGTCGAGTCCATGCTGTCGTTCCCGGAGGACAGCGCCGGCGGTCTGATGAACATGGACCAGATCTCGGTGCGCTCGAATCTGAAGATCGAAACCGTGCTGCGCTATCTGCGTCTACTGGAGGATCTGCCGAACAACACCGATAAGCTGATGGTCGTGGACCGCGAGCAGCGCTACCAAGGAGTGCTGCGCCTGCGCCGACTGCTGACGGTACCGGTGGACACCACCGTCGCCGCGGTCATGGATACCGACTTCGAGCCGCTGCTGGTAGACACCCCGAGCCACGACGTGGCCCGCCGCTTCGAGGATCAAGACCTGACCTCCGCGCCCGTGGTCAACGAAACCGGTCGCCTGCTGGGGCGAATCACCATCGACGACGTGGTGGACGTCATCCGCGAGGAGTCCGAGCGATCCCTGATGGGGATGGCCGGCCTCGACGAGGAAGTGGACATGTTCGCGCCGGTGCTCGCCAGCAGCAAACGGCGCGCAGTGTGGCTCGGGATCAATCTTCTGACCGCGTTCCTCGCCGCCTGGGTGATCGGGCTGTTCGAGGGAACCCTGGAGAAGGTCGTGGCCCTGGCCGTGTTGATGCCGATTGTTGCGAGCATGGGCGGCATTGCCGGGAGTCAAACCCTAACCCTGGTGATTCGCGGGTTGGCACTCGGACACCTTGAGCAGGGCAATACCCGGGTATTGCTGTTCAAGGAAATCGGCGTCGCGCTGCTCAACGGAATTCTGTGGGCGCTGGTAGTCGCGTTGCTGTCGGTGCTGTGGTTCGGAAACTGGGCGATCGGCGGCATCATCGCCGTCGCGATCCTGTTGAATCTGTTGTGCGCCTCGGTAGCCGGCGTGGCGATCCCGCTGATCATGCGACGTTTCGGGATCGATCCGGCCCTCGCCGGGAGTGTCGTGCTCACCACGGTGACCGACGTGGTCGGCTTCTTCGCGTTTCTTGGCCTCGCGACGCTGTTGCTGATCTAGGCCAAATCTTCGAGCGAGGCGCACGGTCGACGGGGCTTTCCCGTTTTGCCGTTCGAGAGGGGAGCCGGGTGACCAGCGTGCTCGCGGACGATGGATGGACCAGGATGAATCAAACCTTGCGGGCGAATGCAAAATGGCTGTCGCTACCGATTTTGGGCGCCCTGCTCGCGGGATGCGAGACCCTGATTCAGGAGGCGCCGGGTGAGTGGGCGGCGCTCCCGCCGGGTAGCCTGCTGCGCCTCGAGGAGCCGATCGCGATTGCACCGGGCCGGGCGAGGGTCTTTTTTCGGCAGGGTGTGCTCGCCAGCGCCGGTGCAAGCCAGACCCCGAGCTGCGGCCTGGAGGTGCGTCGAATCGACCCCGACGGCCCGCAGACCGTTGCGGCGGGCGCCTACCGAATCGTTCGTGTCCAGCGTTACTGGACCGAGGTTGCCGCGCGCATGCCGGCGCTCGCCCCGCGCTTCGAGCTGGCCGGAATGGACGGCGGCAGCGGCGGCTCGCCCTTGATTCAAGAGGGCTATCACTTCTGGCTCGACGCATCTGTCGACCCGAACCTGATGCGGCTGACCTGCCTCGGGCTGCTCGCCGACATGTGGGAGGCGCGACCGCCGACGCTCGATGAGATTCGCGCTGCACTCGGTGCACTCGCGGAGCTGGAAGTCCCCGACACCCGGTCCGGTCCCCGATCGGAGTCGACCAACCGCGGCCAAGGTCATTGACCCGACGCGCGCCGGGGCTGTATCGTGCCCGCGCATTCTTCTGGTGCCTTGAGGGTTTCCGCCCGCAAGGTTAAACGGGAAGCCGGTTCGTCCTCGACCAGAGGACCAGCCCGGCGCTGCCCCCGCAACGGTAGACGAGTCAAGACCCGGCATCACGCCACCGTGGGAGACCACGGGAAGGCGCCGGGTCGGGGAGCTGCGCTTCCCGCTCGTGAGCCCGGAGACCGGCCAGCGAGAAACGATCCGGGGTCGCGGAGGGCGATCGACCGGCGTGTCGGTCTCGCGCTCCGGCCCGAAGTCCCTCGCGTCATTCGATTCATCTCCGACCCCTTGGTTTCCGAAGCTGGCACGGCGTGCCGGGGGTGTTGGGGTGAAGCAGTATTTCTTGTTTGCCGTCTGTTGCGCGACTCCGTGGATGGCCCGGGCGGTCGACGACACGACGCTGCTCGCGCCCGTTGTGGTCACGGCTACGCGTACTCCGGAGCCCGAGAGCGAGACCTTGGCGTCCGTTTCCGTCATCGATCGGGAAGAGATCGAGCGTCGCCAGCTGCGTTCGGTTCCCGACGCGCTGCGCGGCTTGCCCGGTGTCACGGTGATCAGCAACGGCGGAGCGGGCCAACCCTCGGCGATCCTGCTCAGGGGTACCGACTCGGATCAAACGCTGGTGCTCATCGACGGGGTTAAGGTGGGCTCCGCAACCATTGGTGCCACGCCGCTGGAGCACCTGCCGATCGAGCAGATCGAGCGCATCGAGGTGGTGCGCGGCCCGCGCTCGAGCCTCTACGGATCCGAGGCGATCGGAGGCGTGATACAGATTTTTACCAAACGCGGCGGTGGAGAGCTGCAACCGCGCTTCAGCGCGGGCGGGGGGTCGTTCGGCACTTGGAACGTCGCCGGCGGCGTATCCGGCGGCGGCGACAAGGCTTGGTTCAACCTCGGTGCCGATTTCCAGCAGACCAACGGCTTCAACGCATGTGACGGCCAGCCCGCGCCATTTGCCGGTTGCGGCGTCTACCAGCCGGACCGCGACGGCTACCGCAATACCGGTGGCAGTGCCCGTGCAGGCTATCGCTTTTCCGACGCGGCGGAGATCGGGGTCCACTATCTCGGATCGAGCGATCGCACCGATTTCGACGGCGGTCCCTTCTCGGGAAACAGCTCGCGTGCGGAGCAACAGGTCTACGGCGTGGACGTCACGCTCGAGCCACTCGACATCTGGACGATTCTGCTGGCGGCGGGGCGCAGTCAGGACCGCTACCGGGCGTACTACCAGGGCGATTTTCTCGATCGTTTCAATACCGAGCGGGATCTCGCCTCGTTGCAGACGAACCTGGCGGTCACACCGGCGCAGCTTTTGACGTTCGGTGCGGATTACTACAACGACAAGGTCGACAGCACGGTCGATTACACCACGGACACCCGCGACAACACCGGAGTCTTCGGCCAGTATCAGGGCTCGGCCGGTGCCGGAGACCTCAAGCTGAGTCTGCGCCACGACGACAATCAACAGTTCGGCGGCTATACGACGGGCAATGCGGCCGTGGGCTATGGACTCGATGGCGGCCAGAGGCTGTTCGTATCCTATGGCACGGCGTTCAAGGCGCCGACCTTCAACGATCTCTACTACCCCTTTTTCGGCAATCCCGACCTCGACCCGGAGCAGTCGCGGAGCATCGAGCTTGGCGTGTCGGCGCCGATCCCGGGTGGCGAGCTTTCGCTGAACATCTACCAGACCGACATCGACGACCTGATCGCGTTCGATTCATTCACCGCCATCGTCGCCAACATCGACTCCGCGCAGATTCGCGGACTCGAGGCCACCGCGAGCACCGCGTGGCACGACTGGCAAATCGGCACCACCCTCACTTTGCTCGACCCGGAGAACCGATCGGATGGTCCCGACGGGGGTAATCTGTTGCCGCGCCGGCCCGAGCAGACGTTCCAGCTGACCCTCGACCGGAGCTTCGAGCGCTGGTCCGCGGGTGCGACGCTCTTCGTCGCCGGCCGGAGCTTCGACGATCTGGCCAACGACGTGCGCCTGGATGCTTACACGTTGCTGGGCTTGCGTACCGAGTACGCCGTCACCCCCGCGATCAGGCTCCAGGGCCGGATCGAGAACCTATTCGATGACGACTACCAGACCGCGGCCTTCTACAACCAGCCGGGGAGGGCCTTCTATGTCACCGTGCGTTACGAACCTTAGATTGGCCTCCTTGCGGGGTTACGGCGCCCGCCAAGCGCATTACAATACCGAGTCCGATAGTCATCACTCAGACGCTGATCCCATCTCGAACGGAGAACGATCGATGAATTCATCCACATTATCCCGAAACCAGATCCTGATCGGGCTGGGCCTCGCCGCATTGATGGCGGCTACACGGGGTCAGCAATTCGCGCCGCTCGGGCAGCACCTCCCGGATGCCACGCTCGCGGTGTTCTTTCTCGCCGGTTTCTATCTGCGCTCGGGCTGGGGGTTCGCGGCCATGTTCGGGCTCGCAACCGTAATCGACTTGGTCGCGGTCGGCTGGGGCGGGGTCAGCGGTGTCTGTTTGACGTCCGCGTACGCATTTCTGATCCCCGCCTACGGCGCCGTTTGGGCCGCCGGGCGCTGGTACGCGGGACGCCATCGCGACGCCGCATCCACACTGCCGCTGCTGGCCGGGGTGCTGGTGGCCGGCGGGCTGGTGTCGGAGCTGTTCGCCAGTGGCGGATTCTATTGGTTCTCGGGCCTCTTCGCGGCGCCGGCCGTGTCCGAATTTGCCGGTCGTCTGGTCGCTTACCTGCCGCAGACACTCCTCGGTCTGATCGCCTACGTGGGGATCGCGGGCATCGCGCACCTCGGGATCAAGCGCGCGCTGGGCGCCGGGTCGCACGGGATCGCGGCCCGATGACCGATTCAGAGGCGGGCCAGGACCACCGGCGACGCATGCAGCGCCAGAAGGAGGTCGTCGACGCCCGCGTCGCCGGTGCCCAAGAGGATCGCGGGGTGCTGGTAGTCAACACCGGCAACGGCAAGGGCAAGAGCTCCTCGGCGTTCGGCATGGTGGCCCGCGCACTCGGTCACGGTATGAAAGTGGCCGTGATCCAGTTCATCAAGGGCAGCTTTGCGACCGGGGAGGAGGCCTTCTTCCGGCGGTTTCCCGAGCTCGAGTATCACGTCATGGGGGAGGGATTCACCTGGGAGACTCAGGACAAGGAGCGCGATCGCAAGGCGGCACTCGCCGCCTGGACCAAGGCGTCCGAGTTTCTCGCCGATCCCGCCTGCGACATGGTCGTGCTGGACGAGCTCAATATCGCGCTGAAGCTCGGTCTGGTCCCGAAGGACCGGGTGTTGGAGGCGCTCCGGGCGCGACCCTCCCGCCAGCACGTCATCGTGACCGGGCGGGGCGCGCCGCCGGAGCTCATCGAGATCGCCGATACCGTGACCGAAATGCGACCCGTCAAGCACGCCTTCGACGCCGGCGTCATGGCCCAAAAGGGCATCGAGCTATAAGGGCTCTCAGCCCGCGCGAGGAGCGGCGCCCGGCCGCGCTAGGTCGCTTGATCGCCTAGGTGTCCGCGGCGCTTCATCAGGTCGAGGATGCGCTCGGTCAGGATCAGCTCCATCGCATACATCATCTTCCCGCCCGGGATCACCAGGGTATTGAATCCGGTGATCATGGCCCCGTCGATCAGGCCCTTCAGGTTGATCTTGTACTCGACGTCCGGCTTCGGCTTGAGGAAGTGGATCATCACCAGGCTCTGGTCGGCGGTCGGGATGGTCTTGACGCAGAACGGGTTGGAGGTGTCGGTCAGCGGGATGCGCTGGAAGTTGATGTGGGTCTGGGAGAATTGGGGCAGCAGGTAGTGCATGTAGTCGTACATGCGACGATGGATGGTCGCCATCACGTCCTCGGGGCGATAACCCCGATTCGCCGTATCGCGATTGATCTTTTGCACCCACTCGAGGTTGATGGTTGGACACACGCCGATCAGTAGATCCACCTCCTCGGCCATGTTGATATCGCCGGCCACAACACCTCCGTGCAATCCCTCGTAGAACAGCACATCGGTGTCGGGCGGGATCGACTCCCAGCTCGTGAAGGTGCCCGGCTCGCTGCCGTACAAGTCCGATTCGGCCACATCGTGGACGTAATGGCGGAATTCGCCGGTGCCGTTCGCGCCGTAGCTTCGAAACAGCTCGTACTGTTTGTCGAATAGGTTGCCCTCGGGTCCAAAATGGCTGAGGTTGCGCCCTTCCTTTTCTGCCTTCGCGAGCTCCTTCTTCATCTGCTTTCGGTCGAAGCGGTGGAAGCTGTCGCCCTCCACGAAGGCCGCGCGCGCGCCAACCCGCTTGAAGATGTGTCCGAGCGCATTCTTTACGGTGCTGGTGCCCGCGCCGGACGAGCCGGTCACGGCGACAATAGGGTGCTTTCTGGACATCGGTCCTCCTCGTTCTTGTAGATCTTCAGCTCAACGTTACGCGGATATCGGTGGTGGGCTTTGCCCAAGCCGCGGTGAAAGACGATTTTCTCCGAGCCGGTCCCATATTGGACGAAGCATGCGCCCGGGATCGAGTGAATTTTCGATGGCGGGGCTACGGGGAAGGCGCGGCGCACGGCAACTTCGGTGCCGTCTCGGAACAACGACTGTCGGGATCGGCCAAAGTAGCTATCCAGAGCCAGGGCTCGGCTCGTTCAAAATCCCATTCATTCCCAAACACGGAGCAGAGAAATGAGCTCAAAGCAGATTGCCTTCCTTATGATCGCGCTCGGCTTGCTGGTGGCGGCGATCGCCGGATTGTCGGCGGCGGACGAGGAGAGCGCCGCCGTTGCCCTGGCACCCGCCGGGCTCGATCGCTGGAAACGCCCCAGCGACGAGGAGATCAAGAACCGGTTGACGCCCTTGCAGTACGACGTCACTCAACACGAAGACACCGAGCCGCCGTTCCGCAACACCTACTGGGACAATCACGAGGACGGCATCTTCGTGGACGTGGTCTCGGGAGAGCCGCTGTTCAGCTCGCGCGAGAAGTTCGAATCAGGCACCGGCTGGCCGAGCTTCTACGCACCGCTGGAGCCGGATCTGATCGTCGAAAAGACCGACCGCACGCTCTGGATGAAGCGTACGGAGGTTCGCTCCCGCATCGCCGGCTCGCATCTCGGGCATGTATTCGACGACGGTCCGGCGCCCACCGGGCTGCGCTACTGCATCAATTCCGCGTCGCTGCGCTTTATCCCCGCAAGCGACCTCGAGAAGGAGGGCTACGCAGAGTACCTCGGACTCTTTCAATCCAGTACGCACGGCGAGCCTAAATAGGCGACGGCGCCCGGGCGGCGGTGGCGTGCTGGACAACCGCGCGCCGCCGTGGCCGTGCCCGGCCTGATTGGCATCCGGCACGGATGCTTTCCGCAACCCGAGGTGCCGGCACCAGCGGCGACGGCTATACTGACGGACTTTTCGAGCTGGACCTTCGGCGTCGCCGTGTCGGCCGCGGCGGGCACCACGAGCGCCGCGAAGGACCTCCCCAGACCCATCTTCTCGCCGAAAAAGTGGGAGACAAGCCGCTTCGGCGCCCGTTTACGTTTACGGTAGTTTCAGATCAATGAGCCAACTCCTGGAGCAGCTTCAGCGACGGCGCACGTTCGCGATCATTTCCCACCCGGACGCCGGCAAGACCACGCTGACGGAGAAGCTGCTGCTGTTCGGCGGGGCGATCCAGATGGCGGGCACGGTCAAGGGCCGCAAGGCGGCGCGTCACGCGACCTCCGACTGGATGGAGTTGGAGAAGCAGCGCGGAATCTCGGTGACCTCCTCCGTCATGCAGTTTCCCTTTGGCGAATCCATCGTCAACCTGCTGGACACCCCGGGCCACGAGGACTTCTCCGAGGATACCTACCGCACGCTCACCGCGGTGGACTCGGCGCTGATGGTGATCGACGTGGCGAAGGGCGTGGAGGATCGCACCATCAAGCTGATGGAGGTGTGCCGCCTGCGCGATACGCCGATCCTGACCTTCGTCAACAAGCTCGACCGCGAGGGGCGGGACGCCATCGACATCCTCGACGAGATCGAGCAGGTGCTGGGCATCCAGTGCGCCCCCGTTACCTGGCCGATCGGGATGGGCAAGCGCTTCAAGGGCGTCTACGACCTGCGCCACGACCGCACGCATCTGTTCAGCGCCCAGCACGGCGGGAAGATCGCGTCCGGCGAGGTGATCGAGGGCTTGGAGAACCCGCGCATGGACCAAGTCTTGGGCGACCATGCGCAGGAGCTGCGCGACGAAATGGAGCTGGTGCGCGGCGCGAGCCATCCGCTGGACCTCGACGCCTACCGCGAAGGCCGGCAGACGCCGGTGTTCTTCGGCTCCGCGATCAACAATTTCGGGGTCAAGGAGCTGCTCGACGCGTTCGTGGAGTACGCACCCGCACCGCGCGCCCGGTCGACGGTGCAGCGAACGGTGTCGCCTTCCGAGGAGCAATTCACCGGGTTCGTGTTCAAAATCCAGGCGAATATGGACCCGGCCCATCGCGATCGGGTGGCCTTTCTCCGGGTGTGCTCGGGCAGCTATACCAAGGGCATGCGGATGCGGCACGTACGCACCGGCAAGACGATTCAAATCTCCAACGCCATCACCTTCCAAGCCGACGAGCGGCGGCACGTAGAGGAGGCATGGCCCGGCGACATCATCGGTCTGCACAACCACGGCACAATTCAGATCGGCGACACCTTCACCGAGAGCGAAGACCTGAAATACGAGGGCGTGCCCTATTTCGCACCCGATCTATTTCGCCGCATCGTGCTCAAAGATCCTCTGCGTATGAAGGCCTTGCAGAAGGGCGTTGTGCAGCTTGCTGAAGAGGGTGCAACCCAGGTCTTCCGGCCGTTGAAGAACAACGATCTGATCCTCGGCGCGGTTGGCGTGCTCCAGTTCGACGTGGCGGCCTTTCGTCTGCGCGACGAATACGGGGTCGACGCCGTGGTCGAGCCGGTGAGCGTCAACACCGCTCGCTGGGTGGCGTGCGACGATCCGAAGATGCTCGACCGCTTCCGTGAGCGCGCCTACGAGAACCTGGCGCTCGACGGCGGCGAACGGCTGGTCTACCTGGCGCCGACGCGCGTCAACCTGAACCTCACCGAGGAACGCTGGCCGGACATCCGCTTTCTGGCGACGCGCGAGCTGTAGCGGATTGGCAAATGCTTGAGCGTTTCCGTGATCTTTCAACATTCCGAACCTCAACCGACACGTAGGAGTCATCAGTGGAAACAGAAGCAGTTGCGGATCTTATTCGCGAGGGTATTCCGGGCGCGGCGGTCACGGTCACCGGCGACGGCAGTCACTTCGACGCGGTGGTCGTCAGCGATGTCTTCGAGGGCCTGACGCCGATCAAGAAGCAGCGTCTGGTCATGGACAGCGTCAAGCCGCACATCGCGAGCGGCGAGCTTCACGCCATCTCGATTCGGACCTATACCCCGGAGCAGTGGGCGGTGGAGAACGGCTGAACGGTCTCCGATTGGACCCTTCCGCGGATTGAAAAAGGCGGTTTGCCCGGCATACTCAAAGGGAGGCAGACAACGCTGATCGCAGGAGGACAAGATGTTTCTCAAACAAAGAACCAACGATAAGCTCGTGGAAGTGCTGGGGCTCCGCGACCTGTTCAATCCCATGCACGCCACCCTGGTCGGGCGCTACCACGCGGGAGAAGAGCTGCAGGACCCGGAGCAGTTTACCAAGTCGGACCTGACCTTCTGCTCGGGCGAAGATCTTCCGAAGTGCTGGACCGACGTGCACTACCGCGACGCTGAGGCGCAGCACCACTCCAAGCTTTAGGCCCGGGCAACGACTGCGCCCATTGGCCGTCAAGCAGAAAGCCGCGGCGCTGGAAATTCCGGCGTCGCGGCTTTTTTCGGCAGGCTCTTCGGATCGTCGCTGTCCGCGGGTTGACCCTGTTATCGCCTGGATTTCGCCAGTTGCTGGTCGGCCATCGGGGCGTCGGCCTGCTCCTTCTCGATCCGCATCCATTCGCGCAAAGCAATGTCGCGTGTCGGCCCGTTTGCGCGGCCGAGTGACTGGACCAACGACAATACCTCCGCCTGGTCGCCGTAGCGCGCGAACACCTCCAGCGCGTTGCGTTGCACCCCGAAGTCGGCGTCGCCCGTGGCCATGCCGCGCACCTGGCCGAGCACCGCGTCGTCGTTCACGGTCCCATCGCGCAACGCCTCCAGTGCTGCAGTGCGGACGGCCTGGCTGTCCGAGTCGAGGGCCGGGGACAGGACCTCCAGACGTTCCGGATCCTGGAATTGCCCCAACGCGCGAAGGCTTTCGGCATAACGGTCGTATCCGGCGCCGGGCTCACCGCGTCGAGACTGCGAGGCCTCCTCCCCTTGAGCGACGTTACGTTCCTGCTCGCGCGCGAGCGCGGCGCGCTCGGCCTC
>JBGSTR010000046.1:0-2515 GCA_041736365.1 Chromatiaceae bacterium
GGCGGCTGCCGATGCGCTCCGCCGCCCATCCGGCCTCGCGCAGGGCGTCCAGGGCCGCGGCGCAGCGCAGGTCACCGATCAGGATACGGGCGGGTTGCTCGCTTTGGGCCGTCTTTAGGGCCATGCGAGGTGAAAGGATGGCTCCGTCTGAGATGGGGTCGGGCGGATTCCAGACGCGGGCGGAAGTAGGCAACCGCTTAGATAACTGGGTATACCTTGGCTCTTGATTGGGCAGAATTACGAGGGTTTCGACCATGATCTCTCCGGGTTTCCACTTCCCGGATCGGGTTATCGCTCATACGGATCGGTAGGGCAAGACTCCTTGTCGGCCGCGACCGGATCAAGACCTTGAGTTGAGCCGATAGGTCCCCAGACCGAAACTGGTCGACTTGCCGATGTGCACCCATTGGCCGAGCCAAAGGAGCGGCCACAGCGCCCCGGTAATCTCAGCGGGGAGGGCAAAGTGCCCCACCAGGCCGCCGAGCTGCATCCGGGTCCCCTGGCGCGAGGAATAGCGGGTCCAGTCGAGCCATCGCAGATCCGCGGGTTCGGGTCGCATGTCCGCGAGAAGGTCCGTCAGGCCGGGGCACAGCCCCCCGGGCGTCCCTTCGCCAAAGTGGCGGTCGAGGGTATCCAGCCGTCTGCACAGGGCACGGAGAAAGTCGCCTGCCTCGAATTCCGCCGGGCCGACGAGGCGTCCGAAACGCTTGATCCGCAGCGGCGTGACGAGATCGACCCGAGGCCGTTCCGGAGGCGGCGGCAGATCCACCGGGCCAACGGGGATGGGTGTCAGTCCCGTGCCGTCGGCGTCCAGAACCACCTCCCAGTCGTCGCTGGACAGCCATCGCTCTTGCAAGACCTGGTGCAGGCGAAAGCGCCCGCGGTTGCGCGCGATGCCGGTCTCCCCGGCCTGGCTCAGGGCGTATACCAGGTTCGGCAGCAGGACGTTTGCGTCCCCGATTATGGTGATGCCGAGAGACAGCGTCCCACCCGGCGGAATTCGGCGTGTGCCCTCGTCGTCCAGATCGAGAACGAAGGGATGACTCACGGTCTGACCGCGTGGATCATCGGGTGCCGGCTTCGGGACCTCGAACAGGCGGAAGAAGGGGCAGTTGGCGGCAACCAGGCAGCCGTCGCAAGTGGGGCTGCGGGTGATGCAGGCCGTACGCCGAAGGCTCCAGCCGAGCAGCCCCCGCCAGGTAGATCCGGCGTACGGCGGCAGATCGATCGGAGTCAGTGCGCGGCACAGGAACCGGTAGCGCACGACTTGCGGAAAGCTCAGTCGAGGGGGTGTGAAATCCATTGGGTCTCAACCATTGGCAAGCGCACAGGCTGGGGGCCAGTACCCGCAGCATTACCTGATGGGTCGTCAACGTCGGACCCAACATTGGGACCTAGCCGCCAGCGTCGCCGGCCAGGTCCGCGGTCACGCCTGCCAGGCTAGCCACCACGCGCGCCGTGCGCTCGTAGTCGATCTGTTCCGGGGTGTCCTCGGCGGTGTGCTAGTAGGCGTAGCGGTCAGTGTTCGTCACCATGATGGCACGGTAGCCGGCCTGCCAGAAGGACGAATGGTCCGACCCGCCCGCACCCGGTATTCGTTCCGGAACCGCGGAGCCCTCTGCGAGGGAGCCGGTGTGTCGCCGAAAGGCTTTGGCTGCGCTGCGCACCAGCGTGCGCGAGCCGAGATTGCCGACGAAGCCGATGAAGTTGGCGGAATCCGGGAAGAACCACCGCAGCGGAAACGGATACTGCTGGCCGCCTGGCTGGTCCGAATAGCGTCCTATGGTCTCCAGCGATAGCATCGCCTGAATGTCGTCGCCGCGCGCCTACGTGGCTTTGGCGTTATCCAGACTGCCCCACGTCGGACATCTCCTTGCGCATGCTGCCCAGGCTCTTGCGCATCTTCTGCCAGAACGGGCTGGCGTCGATGAGCTGGACCTTGCCCCTGCGGTGCTCGGGCTTGCGGTTGGAGAGGATCCAGGCGTAGGTGCTGATGCCGGTGTTGTAGAACGTATCGGTGGGCAGGCCGACGATGGCCTCCACCAGATCGTTCTCCAGCACGTAGCGGCGGATCTCGCTCTCGCCCGATCCGGCACTCACGGTGAAGAGCGGCGAGCCGTTGAACACGATGCCGATGCGTTCAGGTCAATCAGGATCTTCGGGGGTTTCCACTCCGAGCAGATCCGCGGCAGGCGCAACGGCTTTGGGTGCCAGCCGGTCGCGGTGCACCGCGCGCCGGCGCTCTTCGAACAGTGCGCGCACTCGATGCACGACCTGCGGTCTGGTTGCTCGGCGTCCAGTCGGTTGCCTTTTCCGAACCCGCTCACGAGGTTCGCTCCAAGACTCGGAGCACGCGCTCCACTCCGAACTGGCAAGCGGCCCGCCTACGCGCCGCGTCCAAGTCGCAGCCCGGCGCGATCATCGTCACCCACCTCGCCGGTCGGTCGTCTGGCATGGCGATCAGCAGGTGATAGACCCGCATCGCGGCGGCGGCTTCGCGCTCGGCGTCGGCTCG
>JBGSTR010000116.1:0-1725 GCA_041736365.1 Chromatiaceae bacterium
CGCGGAGCTGTGCTTGCGCGTGACGCAGGTATTCCGGAACCGCCGCGAGCAGCTCCGCCAATGCTGGACGCAGGTCCGCCGGCGGTTGCAGGGTCAAGCGGTGGATCTCGCCCAGAGGAAGAAATCGCCGCGGGTCGCGCCGGCGCCAATCGAGTGCAACCAGCTCGTGATGCTCGACCCGCGCGGCCCCGTACATGAGGTCGAAGTCCAGCCGCCGATCCTCGTCCAAGGCGTCGAAGTCGATTTCAGCCAGACTCAGAATCAGATTCTCGAGCCAGCCGCGCAACGCGGCGAGATCGTCGTCGTCCTGCGCCGGCAAGAGACGGCCGAAGTCGGATATACCCGCCTCCAGCGCCCGGTCGGGATGAAAGCGGAACCAGACCGCATAGAATTCGTTGGCGAGCGCGTCGAGCTCGGCGCAAACGTTACGCATCGCGGATCTCGAAATCGTGGGTGATGGATGCCGTGGCGCCGAGCATGATCGACGCCGAGCAGTATTTATCGGCGCTCAAGCGAATCGCTCGCTCCACCTGATGGGCGTCCAGCGCATGCCCGGACAGGATGAAGTGTGCATGGATCCGCGTGAACACCTTGGGCTCCGTCTCGGCGCGCTCGGCTTCAAGCTCGACGACACAGTCGGTCACCGCCTGGCGAGCCTTGCGCAGGATCATCAGCACGTCGAATTGGGTGCAACCGCCCATGCCGATCAGCAACATCTCCATGGGCCGCACGCCAACGTTGCGCCCGCCGAGCTCCGGAGGCCCATCCATGACCACACCATGTCCGGAGCCCGACTCACCGAGCATCGCCACGCCTTCGATCCATTTAACCCGCGCCTTCATTCATACCCCCGACTAAAACTTTCTCAGCGACTCGACATTGCGGAAACAGGCTTTCTTGCATCGCGCGAATGTACTAGAGTCGCAACGCTACCACAGTTCAACAACAGGCGGCTCCCGCCTGTCATCAAACGGAAAACCGGCGCCAAGGACACCTGAAACAATGAGCATCCTAGTTCCTCCGAAGCAAGATCCACGCTGGCTCGAACCGTTCCTTTCCTTTTGCCACACAAAGACTTACGACAAGAACGTAGACTTTATCCGGGAAGGGGAGCCGGCCGAGAGTATCTATTACCTGATCGAGGGATCGGTCGCCGCGCTGATCGACGATGAAGACCGTCGCGAGCTGCTTCTTGCCTATATCAACAAGGGCGAGTTCATAGGTGAGATGGGTTTGTTCATACCACAAAACACCAGAAGTGTGATCGTGCGCACAAGAGTGAAATGTCGTGTCGCGGAGATCACCTATCAACGCATGGATCGGCTGCTCGACAACGAGATGAAGGACTACGCCAAGGACTTCCTCTATGCGGTCGGGCACCAGCTCTCGCAGCGGCTGCGCCAGACCAGCCGCAAGGTTGGTCATCTCGCCTTCCTCGACGTCACCGGCCGGATCGCCGGCACCCTGTTGGACCTGTGCAAACAGCCGGACGCCATGACCCACCCCGACGGGATGCAGATCCGCGTCACCCGCCAAGAGCTCGGTCGCATCGTCGGCTGCTCCCGCGAGATGGCGGGGCGGGTGCTGAAGAGCCTGGAGGAGCAGGGGCTGGTGAGCGTCAAGGGCAAGACGATCGTGGTCTTCGGGACGCGCTAGCCCAGGCACACCAACCGCTACGGCAGGGCCGGCACGCGGCGGGGTTGCAAGACCTCGCCCCGAGCCGCT
>JBGSTR010000134.1:0-1577 GCA_041736365.1 Chromatiaceae bacterium
GTGCCGCCACGCGGATCTCGCGGCGCCTGCGGCTGGGTCCAGATCAGGTCGGGCTCGGCGCCCGCCAGGAGGGCCAGCGGGTCTGCGGTCACGGCCATCATGCGGTGCGAATAACGGTTCTCGGTCGGCTCCGACTCGAGCCGATCGAACACCCCGAGCAGGGCGTCGTATTCCGCCTCGACGCTGCCCGGATCGGCTTCCGTGGTTGTCGCGACGCTCGATTCGGCGCCCGACACGCTGGACGCCGGTGCCGGGCCCCCGTGCCAGTAGACGCGCGGCGGATCGAGCCGCACCGCCTCGTGCACCGACGCGGCCACGCTGGGGTTGACGATGAGCTGGTTGGAGCGATTGATGAACTCCAGATAGATGTTGGTTCCGCGGGTGGAAACCGGGTCCAGCACCGTCGCCTGCAGGTGAAAGCCCAACGATTCGTCGAGGTTGCGCAACACCACGTAATGCCGGTGCAGGAACATGGAGCACGCGGTCACCACCCCGTCGTGGGGCGGCAGCTCGATGTGGTCCACCGCCTCGCGGATCTGCAGCCGGTTGAGCAGGTCCTTGCCGTCCGCGTGGGTCGCGACCGCGGTGACCTCCTGGGGCGTAAGCTGCTTCTGGAATCGATATACCTGGCTCTGAGGTCGCAGGATCAGAAATCCGTTCGCCGCCAGCGAAAACCCGGCCGGGACCTGGATCTCGTTGTCTCGGATCAACCGGTGGATCTCGGTCGATTCCAGTCGCGTGTCCATCGGGCAGAAGACCAGACGCCCGACGCGCAGGCCCGGGACCACGATGTTCTCCAGGTGCTCCGCGATCGAATAGGCCTTGATGGCGGCGACAATGTCCAGGCGCAGATCGCAGTAACGACCGTTGAAGCGCGGGCCGTCGACCGGGACGATGTTTATGCCGAGGCGCGCCAGACGGCTGCGAGCGGCAAACACCAGCTCGGACTCACGCCCGCCGATCAGCTCTCGAAACGCGGGAGGAAGAAGGAAGCGTGCCTCGACGGTGAGTGCGTCGCCGTCGCTGCCGATGACAGCCGTGACCCAGCCGTCGTCCGTTTCGGGTGTCACATACATGGCGTTTTTTAAAACTTCTCGGGCGGCGTTGCCGTGGGCTCTTGGCGGCGTTTTCCATCAATATGCTCGCGCGAGACTGCGCATTGCGGCCTCCGCGCGCTCGCGGCGGTCGATCATATCACGCGCCGCATTGCGCTCTTTGCACGCCGTTTCGCGAAACCAAGCGGCCGATGGCAGGGGCGACCGGGTCTAAACCGGTCCGCGCGGCGATTCGCCCCCGAATGGGTTCGCGGTGCTAGACTACCAAGCTTTTCAATCCTCAAGCCGTTACCCTTGGGCGCGGTCCTTGCGGGTCGCGTGCGCCAGCCGGCGCAACCAGTCAGGAGATGATCAACGATGGCGGGTCACAGCAAATGGGCCAACATAAAGCACCGTAAGGCCGCGCAGGACAAGCAGCGAGGCAAGACCTGGACCAAGCTTATCCGCGAGGTCACCGTGGCCTCCCGCGAGGGCGGCGGCGACCCGGGCGCGAACCCGCGACTGCGCCTGGCGATGGACAAG
>JBGSTR010000161.1:0-7525 GCA_041736365.1 Chromatiaceae bacterium
CTGGATATGGTAGATGAGGCGTGGCAGTTGGCTGTAGCTGCGAATTTCCTGGCGCACCAAATCGGCGCGGCTCACCCGCGGCACCGGGAGCGAGGACTCGCCGGTCGAGACGTCGCCGCGGTCCCAGATGCCGTAGAAGGATTGGACGCCGTGATCGGAGACGTCGCTCAGACCCAGGTAGCGCCCGGTACCGAACAACACGATTGTTCCAACGCCGGTGGGGTGGGCCGCCACCGTCACCGGTGCCGTGATCGGCTGTGCCGCCGCGGGTTGACCCACCGAGCTGTCGTCGGTGGGCTCATAGCTGGCGCTGAAGACCCGTACCGGGGTGTTGCCGAGGTTGGTGAGATCGAACCGCCAAAGGTTGCCGAACAGATCTCCGGCGTAGGCGAAATCGGCCAGCAGGTCGCCGTCCGCAGCAAGCGTGCGGCCGATCACCGTTGGCTGGCCGAGTCCGTTCGGGAGTTGGTCGGCGGCGGTGCTGTGATTGGGGTCATCGGCACGGCCGACCCCGGTGTCCAGTTTCGCCAGCAGCCGACCGTCGGCGATGTCCACCACGTAGAGCACCGCACGCCCGCAAGCCGTTGAGCCGCTGTCCAGCGCGGTGTCGTCGCAGCCCGTGGCGCGGTGTCCGTCATCGGCCGCGTTGCTGTAGCCGTTGCCGAAGATCGCGACCCAAAGCGGATGGTCCTGCGAGGCCGGATTGCGAATCCGCACGATGGCGGGCTTGCCGAAGACATAGCCGAGATCGGCATCGTCGGCGTCCGTGAATTGCCATAGCGGCAAGGGACCGGTGCCGCTGGTGGTGCCGTCGGCGATAGGATTGCTCACGTCCAGGGCGAACAAGGCCTGGGCGCCGCGACCAAGGGCCGACACCAAGACCGTATGCCAGTGGCCGCCGAACCAGGCGTCGCCCTCGGCGATCGGTCCATCGACAAAATTGTCGTGCTGGATCGCCGCGCCGTAGGCGGGGTCCGTGAGCTCCCAAAGCTTGCCGAACAAGACCGGCGGTACGTAAGCAAAACGCTCCTCGCCGCTCGTCGCGTCGAAGGCGTGCAACAGCCCGTCGTTGGCCCCGGCGTAGACCAGCTCGGGACGGTCGGCGTACTGCTGTTTGAAGCTCTCGGCGCCGAGCGAGTCCTTGTACGAATATCCATCGGCGAGGTAGAAGCGGCTGGGCGGTCCGACAATGACCGGGCTGCTGTTGATGATGTCGCCGAGCAGGCTGGCGCGATCCCGAAACTCGTAGGCCGCAGATCCCGCGCGAACCGACGACTCGTAGGTGCGCTCGCCGGCAAGGTAATCCATGCGCGCCTTCGCCTCGAGAACCTCCGGCGAGGCTACATCCGGGACATCGGCGCCGGCGGCGATGATTCCGGTCAGCAGCGCGCGCTGCTGCTCGGAACCAAGCTCGTCCCAGCTCGCGCCCGCGAAGTCGACAACCGTCTTGGTGGCCCCTCCCCCGCTGCCGCCCCTGACGGCGGTGGTGAGCACCCGTCGCGGGGTTCCAGCCTTGGAAGCGGCATCGAGCTCCTTGGCGGCGGACCAATATGCAGTGGATTGAGGATCCTCGCACAGGTCGCCGCGGGGGACGTTCGCGCTCGCGCACGGACCTCGGCCAATCCCGCCGGAGATTCGAAAGGCACGCAGGTCGCCGATCCAATCCGCGGTATTCAAGGTTGCCTGAACCAAGATCTTGTCGGAGCCGGCGCTGACGGTGTTGTAGGCCGGCGCGGCCACCGCACTGAGGCCCGCGAGCGAGGACACGTCGTCCATCACTGTACGAAAGGTATCGATCAAGGTCGCCGGGTTCTGTGCCCTCGAGTAGCCCCCGCGACCGTTCAGGCCGGCATGCCATAGGTCATCGACCTTGTCGGCGGCAGACACGTCGGCGACATTCCCGCCGAGGCTGCTCCAATTGCCCGGGAAGCCGTCGGTGGCGATGTTCTTGGTCTGATCCAGGTAGCTACCGTCGGGGTAGGACACGTTGCCGCGCACACCGAATCCGACCGTGTAGGTGGTCACGTGTTGCCAATCCGCCGGGTCGTTCGCCGGATTCCAGAACACATCCTCCGGATCGCCGCCCGGGGCTACGGCGGGCTTCCAGATCAGCGTCCGCACTCGATGGCTGTCGCCGTTCTCGTCGGGGCGCAGGTCCGTGATCCAGGAATAGAAAGCGATGTCGGCCAGTCCGCCGGTATTGGAGTCGGCGAAGATCCGAGTCGAAGGATTGTCGAGCGGACTGTAGGTATCGATGGGCGGGACGAAGTCGTTGGCGAAGGCCCGATCCTCGGGCAGATCGGTCGCGGTCCCATCGTTGTTGCCCAACCAGCCCGGGGCGGTGAGCACCGGGCTGGCGAAGTCGTCGGTCCAGTCGCCGTCCGTGAACAGCAGGTGGAAATTGTTCCTGCATCCGAGCAGCGGGTTGTCGTCGGATACGGGCTGATCCGGATCCTTGGCATACGCCACATCCGAGCTGCAGAAGGTGTTCACACGCAACGCCGAGCTGAGAAGGAAGGTCCCCGGGGTCGGCCGGCGCCCGAACAACCAGGCAATGAAGCGTTTGCGGGCCGCGAGGTCGAAGGCGCCGTAGCTCGGCAGCAACTCTTTGTCGTAAAAGGCGGTCCCGGGCTCGGTCGCGCCTTGCTCCATGCCCTGATAGGCCACGCGTACGGACGGATCGAGTGCGGAGACGACGCGACTGATGGAGGCCTGGAGCGTGCGCCAACGGGTTCGGTAAAAGGCGTACCAATTCGCGAAATTCCGCTCGGCGAGCTGCGCGTCGGTAAGCCCCTTGCCCGGCTCCTCCAGGAGCCGGCGACGCTCGTCGGTCACCGCGGCGTCCGTGAGCGTAAGCTCTTGATCGGAGCTGACGACGACACGCTTCAGACACGATGCGGGGATCTGCTCGGGTTGAAGCTCGGCCAGCCCCGCGACCAGATCGGAGCAGGGACGGACGACGCTGCTGCCGGGGTTCTCCTTGTAGGTCAGAGTCGCATCGAGCACGTGGTAGAAGGCCGGACAATCGTCGATCGCCGCAGCACCCGCGACCGGCACCGTCCCGCCGTCCGGGAGCAGGTCGTACATGCAGCGCAGTGCCCAGGCAAAGCCATCGTCCGTGCCGATCGGCGATCCGTCGGTCGGGGCGACAAAGGCCGGATGTTCGCGGTCGACCGAGTAGCGATTCGATTCTCGAATCGACTGCTCGCGGTTGGATTGGTGCATCTGTGGGACGTTGGTGTCGGACAGCTCGGAGCACGGCTCGTAGTCCTCGTACCACAAGGGCGCATAGTGGGTCCCAAGGTCCAACGTACAGGCGGTTCGCTCACCGCACAGGGCGGCGCAGCTTGCAACGGCCGCTTGGCCGCTGAGCAGCTCGTTCTCGCAGCTCGCGCTGCATGCCATCTGATTGGTATAGAAGTCACGCGGGGCGCGGGTGAAATCGGCGTGCCCGAAGACGTCGCCGGCGGCGTCCAGCGGCGGCATGTAGACGACTGCGGGATCGTAGTAAACGGTGTTGGTCCGGCTCGATGTGTCCGAGCCGTCGTAGGCGGGGGTGTTGAACCAAGGAGCACCGTTCGCCAGTGTCATGCTTGAGGAGTCATCGAGCGTGAACACCAAGTTCGGGTCCACGCCCTGGAGCACGAACACCGGGGCATGCCCAATGTCGATCTCGTCGGCCGCTCGCGCCGCGGAAGGTGCCAGTAACATCGTGCCGAGCGCCATCGTGGCGCTCGCCGCTGCGAGTAGCCGCCAACGGCGGAAATCCACCGCGGCGGGCCGAGTGCGTGCCGTTCGCCTCATGTCCGGATGCTCCTCCCCGCATCCGCGGGGCTCACCAGGCAAAAACCTTCGCGATCGTGGCCTGAACGATTGATCGGGCCTGTCCCGCCGGGCCGATGCCCAGCGCGGTCGCTGTGTAGTAATGGATGCCGCGTCTCTCCGCGGCGGCCTCGAAGTCGAGCGGAGGAACATAGCGCTCCTCGATGATCACCAGCGGCTGGCTCGCGCCCGGGATGCCGCCAAGCGCCTCGCCTCCGAAGGCGGTGATCCGCGCACCGGTGGTCGGCGCAAGGCCACCTTGCCAATTGGCGAGCGTCCGCTCCAGGAGGCAGCAAGGATTGGTGCCGGCTTCGCCGGAGCAGTCCGCGTCCGGATCCGCCACCAGACACGCCGGCCACACATGCTCGCTCGCGGACGTATCGACGAGCGGCGGCGCCGACAGGCGCTCGAGGTAGGTCAACGCGGCCTGGAGTCCCGCCTCGGCCGCCTGGAACGCATGATTCTGCTCTCTAAGATTGCCAGCCATGCGCTCCTCGAGCAGGGTTCCGCGGATCGAGCTGACACCGATGATGGTCATCACCGCAAGCACGATCAGTCCTGTAATCAGAACCGCGCCGCGCGTCCACGGGTTAGCCGGGCGGCTCATTGGGCGACAAACCAGGGTGCGTGCGAGCGGATTGCCACGGTGACCGCAAACTCCCCGTAGACGCGGCGATCGGCGCCCATGCCGTAGCCGAGGTCGTCGATCACGGTGGCCGCGGCCGGTGCCTTTGGCTCCGTTCTCGCCTCCAGGCCGCTGCTGGTCAGGATCTCGACGCGGGCACTGGCCACTCGATCCCAGTAGCCGCGCGCGGTGACCCAGGCCGCGTCGGGGACCACGTCCGGAAGGTCAAGGAAACGGGTCTGGGTGGCGGAGTCGGTGATCGCAGAGTCCGCGGAATCGATCGGACCGTCATAGGTCACGCGCATGTCGGCGACGTCCATGATCAGCGACTCCCTCAAATCGTCCGAGGCCCGCCAGCGACACAGCGTCGGGCGATAGCGATCGGGGTTGCTGGTGCAGTTGCCGGTCTGGTTTCCGTACTGGAGCTCCCCGCTACGGCTGTCGACACAGCCGATATAGTAGACCTTGAGGTCGAACGGGTAGACGCGTGCCCGAATCGTCGTGCCCGGCGAAAGCGCGGTGCCCTTGCGGTTATAGGACCGTTGGAGCTGGTTGCCGGCGTTGACTCTGACGTCACCCAAACTGAGGCCATGCTGCAGCTTGGTTGGGGTCGAGGCGTCCTTGGGATTGGTGATCACGAAGATGTCGCTGGCCTCGCAATCCGAGAGCAGTGCGAGGTCGCCGGACTGTAGGTCGCTGCTTTTCTCAGTCAGGTTCACCGTACCCGTGCGGTCCTCCCCGAGGGCGTTGTCGTCGGCCTGCATCAGGACGCCCTCGCCCGCGGCACCCCAGACGACCAGCACGTCACCGCGCAGCCAGGTCTCGGCGACGTAGCCGTGCGCCCCGGAACTGGAGTCGCCCGGCAGCCCCGCGAGCCAGCCCGCGGTCGTCGCCTGGGAGGCGGAGTAGCCGATGGGAGAGTCCGGTCCGATCATTGCCTTGCCGCTGCATCCGGTGACGTCCTGGAGCAGTGCGCAGGCGGTGACGTTCAAGGTCCCCTGAAACGCCTCCAATGCCGCGCTCCGGCACCCGGCACCGCGCGTTCCCCGCAACTCGTCGGCGATGATCTGAGTCGCATAGCGTCCGTTCTCCTGGACGCGCGCGTTTGCCTCCGCCAATCGGTAGGATCCCCGGCTCGACACCAGCACTTGCAGGATTCCGGCAACGAGAAAGAGTCCCGCGGCGACGGCCACCAACATCTCGACCATCGCGAGCCCCCGGATCGGCAATCTACCCGCGGCCAGGTTGCTCCGGCGTCTATCCGTGTCCGCTCTCATTCAGCCGCCTCCCGCGAACCGGGTGCAGACCCGGAACTCCAGGCTCGCCGCGCTACGCGTCGCGCTCTGTGACTCGCGCTCGCCGCGGTCATCGTTCCAACGCAGGAGGATCTCGCAGTTGCCCTGCCCGCAGAGGTTCTCCAACCGGCAGTCCACCACGGCCCGGTTTCCCTCCGCCGGGGCCGGCAGCCCCAGGGCGCAGATCGCCTGGCTCCAGCGCTTGATCGCATCTGTACCCTCAATCGCCTTGTCGCACGCCGTGCTCGGTATCTCCTGCAAAAGCGTCGAGCCGGTGAACAGCGACCTCGGATCGGCCCGCAGGCGGTCGATCGCGTCATAGGCGCCCAAGGTCGCATCCGTGCGCTGTTGCGCGCTCGCGTTCGAGCGTAGGCCCGCCACCTGTAACGCGGCCAGTCCCAGCATGCCCACCGAGAGAACAAAGACTGCAACCAAGACCTCGACCAGCGAAAAGCCACGTTGGCGACCGGACACCGGCCGCCTATGGGGCGCGCGATCACACGGTGCCGCCGGCGCGCATTGGGCGTTCGATCGTCCACAGGAATCCATTGAGCTGCTCATCCTTCGCCGCCAAGTCACCCATCCGATCTATGTTTATCTCTCAAGATCAGCTCGCGCCCCCGTGGGGCCATCCGACTTCGCCGATCGCTCCCGGGTTCTGCCGCACCGTGCCCCGGCGACCGGTCTCGGCCGAACGATAGCGCGAACGCTCCGGCCGATTTGCGACGGATGCCGAACGATTGGCACGCGAGGCGAACGTGTCTTGGCGCTCGGCTTCCGCCACGTCCTTGTTCCGGACCGAACGCGCGCTGCGGGCTCACGGTCCCGGCTCCGCTTACTCCCCCTGCTCCCCGCGGTCCCCCCCTCGCTGCACATCGACGCGTCGGCAGAGTGCACGATGTGAGCGCGACCATAACAATGATAGAGCATTGCCTCGAGAACCTTTTCTTCAAACGTCCGTTACTGTCGACTTGGTTTGGTTTCGCCCCAGCGACGCGCCTCGTGGCCGAGGCGAATCGGCGTTGGGCGGTTCCGATGCGAAGCGAACCGGTCTCTTACGTCTCGTGGCGAGCGACGACTGCGACGGATGGAATTTTGGCTCGGGCAGGCCCTAGCGCCCGGCACGCGGCGGTTGTTTTGGACCGACTCGAGTGCTTCAACTAAAATACGCGGATTCCCCGCCGTTTCTCCGATCGGCACGGCCGGGAGCGCGTGCATTGCTTTCCGAGCCGTCGGTAGATCAGGCGCACCCGATGCTCGCACGGCTGGAGCCCCTCGACCGACTACACACCCGGCTCGCCGACACGATCGCGTGAGCAAATCACCGGCAAACGATAGCGCTTGCCTGAATCTGCGCTGGGCACTTGCGCTGCTCGACGGTTTGATCGGCGGCGGGATGCGGCAGTTGGTCCTGTCGCCCGGGTCGCGCTCGACACCGGTGGTGCTCGCCGGGCAAAGACGCCCGGGGCTGGAGCTGATCCCGATCCTCGACGAGCGCAGTGCGGCCTTCTTCGCGCTGGGTCTGGCGCGGGCGTCGTGCCGGCCGGTCGGACTCCTGTGCACCTCCGGCAGTGCCCTCGCCCATTGGTTCCCGGCCGTCATCGAGGCCTCGGAGTCGGGTATCGGGCTGATCCTGCTGTCGGCGGATCGCCCGCCGGAGCTGCGCGGCTGGGGAGCCAACCAAACCATCGACCAAACGCGCCTGTTCGGCACCTTCGTGCGGGAGTACCACGACCCGGGTCCGCCGCACGATGCACCGGCTGCCTGCAAGGCGCTGCGCGCG
>JBGSTR010000172.1:0-4967 GCA_041736365.1 Chromatiaceae bacterium
CCGACGTTCACGTGGTCCGATACGGCCACCTGTCCGGCGATCACGGCGCCGGTCCCGACCGTGCTGCTGCCCGCCACCCCCGCCTGGCTGACCAGAATCACGTGGGCCCCGATGTCGGTGTTGTGGGCTACCTGCACCAGGTTGTCGATCTTCGTGCCGCGGCGGATACGAGTCACACCGAGGGTCGCCCGGTCCACACAGCAGTTGCATCCGATATCGACGTCGTCTTCGATCACCACTCGCCCCAGCTGGGGAATCTTGTGGTGCTCCCGCCCGTTCCATCGGAAACCGAATCCGTCGCCCCCGACCACGCTACCCGAATGGACGACACAGCGGTCGCCCAATGTGCTGCCGCGATGGATAGTTGCGTTGGCTTCGATCACGCAATCCACGCCCAGCGTCACATCCGGGCCCAGATAGGCGCCGGGACCGATCTCGCAACGATCCCCGATGCGCACGCCGGCGGCGATGACGGCGCAGGGGCCGATCGCGACATCTTCTCCCAGCTCCGCCGCCCGGTCGACGACCGCGCCGTGATGGATGCCGGGGCTCTCGCGCGCCGGGAGAAAGGATTCGGCGATCAGGAAGAAGGCGTCGCGCGGTCGGGGCAAACGGATCAGCAGCGGTCCGGCAACAGCGGGGAAGTCCTCGCCTACCAACACCGCGCCCGCACGGCTCGCCTCCACCGCGTCGACTTGGTCCGACGCTTGCGCGAAACAAAGGTCGCTCTCGCGTGCCAGCTCCAACGTATTGACGCCGGCGATCGCAAGAGGCTCCTGCAACGCGCCATCGGCGGGTGGCGGGATCTGGAGCAGCGCGCAGATCTGCGTGAGGTCGAGGACCATGGGCGAATTCCCGGGGTGATGCCGGCCACCGGTGGCCGATCCGCCGGGGACGCGGGCTGTTGGAGTTTTCGATGGGCTCCGCTTCGATGGCGGATCGTGGGCGCGACGGTGACTCATGCCGCAGCCTCGAGGGGACTTTTCGGAGTCTACGCACGCGCCGGACCCTAAAGCAACCGGCGAGGCTTTCGAACCGTGCCGTGGCGTAAAAAAAGACCCGGCGCTCGGCCGGGTCCAGCGGGAAACGCCGGCGAATGCCTTCACGGCGTTCGATCGGCTCACGGCCCGAGAGACGCGCTCTCTGGACCGCCCCATCTTCTTGTGGTTTAAGGCGCTTGAAAATGGCGCATCGTCGCGATCATGCCGCCGGCGAAGCCACCTCGCCGCCGATGCGGTCCTCGCGTGCGAGCTTCAGTCCCGGCTCCCGCGCGGCCACGAAGAAGCTCCAGATGTAGAGAACCAAACCGATCAGGAACACCAACCCGGCGATCTCGCGCAGCCAGTAGAAGATCGCGATCTTGTCCTGGGCGACCATGAACTGCAGCGGCGTGTCGCTGAAGCGCTGCAGATAGACCTGGAGGATGCCCGCGGCGGTCAGGAACAGGGTAATGAAGACCATGGAGACGGTCATCAGCCAGAAGCTCCACATCTCGATGACCTGGGCACGCTCGCTATTGGCCTCGCGCCCGGCTATCAGCGGCATGGCATAGGAGATCATGGTCAGATTGATCATCACATAGGCCCCGTAGAAGGCCATGTGGCCATGCGCGGCGGTGATCTGGGTGCCGTGGGTGTAGAAGTTGACCGGCGAGAGCGTGTGCAGGAAGCCCCACACGCCGGCGCCCAGGAAGGCCATGACCGCGGTGCCCAGCGCCCACAGCATCGCCGCCTTGTTGGGGTGATTGCGGCGGCGCTTGTTGACCATGTTGAAGGCGAACACGGTCATCATGAAGAACGGAATCGGCTCCATGGCGGAGAAGATCGAGCCCCACCACTGCCAGTACTCGGGGGTGCCGATCCAGTAGTAGTGATGCCCGGTGCCGATGATGCCGGTGATCAGCGTCATGGCGATGATCACGTACAGCCACTTCTCGATCACCTCGCGATCGACTCCGGTGACCTTGATCAGCACGAAGGCGAGCATGGCGCCGAGGATCAGCTCCCACACGCCCTCGACCCACAGATGCACCACCCACCACCAGTAGAACTTGTCGAGCACCAGATTCGTCGGGTTGTAGAAGGCGAACAGGAAGAACACCGCCAGCCCCGTCAGGCCGATCAAGAGAACCAGGTTCACCACCGTCTTGCGACCCTTGAGGATGGTCATCCCGATGTTGAACAGGAAGGCGAGCGCGACGATGACGATGCCGATCTTGGTGATGGTCGGCTGCTCCAGGAACTCGCGACCCATGGTGGGCAGCAGCTTGTTCATGGTCAGCTCGGCAAGGCTCGCATAGGGCACCAGCAGGTAGCCGGCGACGGTGAGCGCCGCGGCGACGAGAAATACCCAGAACATGAGCACGGCGAGCCACGGGGCGACCAGCTCACGCTCCGCCTCCTCCGGCACCAGATAGTAGGCGGCGCCCATGAAGCCCATCAGCAGCCACACGATCAAGGCGTTGGTGTGAACCATGCGCGCGACATTGAACGGGATCTCCGGGAACAGAAAATCCCCGATCACGTACTGAAGACCCATGATCAGGCCGAACAGAATCTGCGCGGCAAAGAGTGCAATGGCGGCGGTGAAGTAGAGCCGGGCCACGCGTTGGGATTGATATTTCATCGATTGCTTGCTCCTGTTTTCGGCCCTGATCAGCCCTGCTTGTTCGGCGGCCAACCGGCCGTGTCGATCTCGGAGGCATACTTCAGAAACTGGGCGACCGCCTCCAACTGCGCGTCGGTGAGGTTGAACTGAGGCATGCTGCGCCGGCCCGGAATCCCGTCCGCGGGACGACTCTGGATGAACGCCTTGATCGCCTCGGTGCTGTTGCCGAAGCGCACGTAGACATTCCCGAGCTCGGGGGCAAAATAGGCGCCCTCGCCGAGCAACGAGTGGCAGCCGATACAGTTGTGGGTTTCCCACACCTCCTTGCCTTGGGTGATCTGTTGGCCGCGTTCCGTGGCGAGGTCCAAGAGCTCGCGCCGATCCCGATCGGGCAACGTGGTGGAGGTATCGAACGTCAGCGCCAGAAACAGCAGGAAGAAGAAAACGGATCCACCGTAGAAGATGTTCCGCGCCATCGATTTGGTGAATGTTTGCGCCATGCAGGTGAGCCCTCGGGAAGGTTTCGGTGGGCGCAATTCCACGTGCCGCGCCGGGCAATGGCCTTGACCAAGGTCAAACGCCGCGGGCGCGGGTCGTAGGTCGGGGCTCTCCCGCGTGAGATGATCAATGTCAAAGCACGCACCGGCGCGATCACCAATGATCCCGATCGTTCGGTCCGATGGGGTCGTCAATGTCGGCGACGGATCGGGCGGGTACGAGCCCCATTTACCGTGCGGAGGACAGCAAGTTGAGCGAGACCATCGTCCAAACCATGACCGAGGATCACCGCCGCTGCGACCGGCTGCTGGCGCGGGTCGAATCCGCCGCCGAGGGCGGGAGCCGGGACGAAGTCGCCACCTCGGCACGGGAATTCATCGCCGCCATGGAGCAGCACTTCCAGCTCGAGGAGTCGTCGTTGTTCCCCGCCCTGGAGTCCGCCGCGCCGTTTTCGGCGGGTCCCGCGGGGGTCATGCGCATGGAGCACCGGCAGATGCGTCAATTGTTGGAGGAGCTCGAGGCCGCGGTCGCCGCCGGCGACGTCCAAGAGTGTCTGGGCGTGCTGGAGACGCTGCACCTCGCGGCGCAGCAGCACAACGCCAAAGAGGAGGCCATCCTCTACCCGATGGCCGACCAGCTGCTCGATCCGTCGGTGGCGCAAGGGTTGGGGCGACCGGAGACGTAGCCGCCATGGACCATCTCATCGACATCCGGGAGCTGCCCGCCCCCGAGCCGTTGGAGCGAGCGCTCGATGCGCTCGCCATGCTCGGCCCCGATGATTGCTTGCTGCTGCTGCATCGGCGCGAGCCCTTCCCGCTCTACGATATGCTGCGAGCCATGGGTTATCGCTGGGAGGTTTCGGACGCCGGCGGCGACTTCTTGATTCGGATCGAGCCAATCGGCACCAGTTAGATGCCGATCAAATGCCGTCCCAGCATTCGCTCGGCTCGCGGTCCGAGAGGCGCGACTCTCGCATCGCTCCATTTTCAAGCACTTGCGGTGCTCGAAAACGCCGGGCCATCCCTGGCCCCGACGGGAAACGCTTTAAATCAGCGTTTCCTTATGGAGATGCCGATCAAAAGCCGTCCTGGCATTCGATCAGCTCGCGGTCCGAGAGGCGCGACTCTCGCATCGCTCCATTTTCAAGCACTTGCGGTGCTCGAAAATGCCGGGCCATCCCTGGCCCGGACGGGAAACGCTTTAAATCAGCGTTTCCCTAGCGGAGCTCACTGAGCCATGATCAGCACCGCGGGCCTGAGCCTCGAGCAGGCCCCGCCCCTGCACCTTCCGCTGCGGCTGTTTCTCACCGCACCCTGGTTCACGGTCGCGGCGGGCTTGGTGCTGATCGCGCAGGGGGACGCCGTCTTTGCCTCGCGCTGGACGCCGGCCGCGCTTGCCGTCACGCACCTGCTGACCATCGGCTTCATCGCCCAGGTGATGTGCGGTGCGTTGCTGCAAATGCTGCCGGTCATCGCCGGCTCGCCGGTCCCGGGTGTCGCGCTGGTCGCACCCTTGACCCACGCGCTACTGACGCTCGGCGCCGGACTGCTGGCCTGGGGTTTTCTGGGCGGCCACGTCGAGCTCCTCGGACTCGGTGCCTTGTCGTCCGGTTTGGGCTTCGCGATCTTTCTGGTCGGGGCGGCGCTTGCACTCGCCCGGGCGCGGGGCTCGTCGGGCACCCGCAGGCTCGCGCTGCCGCACAGCCCGTTGTCTCCGCAGTCCACCGGCACGTGCAGGTGCAGCCACGGCAGGTCGACGAGCGGCGTCCAGTCGACCCGCTCGGAGTCGGACACGTAGGAGATCTCGACCACGGACTGGTCGCTGATGCCCTGCTCCGCCGTGAGCTCCCAGAACACGAACAG
>JBGSTR010000199.1:0-1807 GCA_041736365.1 Chromatiaceae bacterium
CGGATACATTCGCGCCCGCTCCGGACGCTTGCGCGGCGCGCGCCTGGTCATGGACATGGTGACCGTAACCGGTACCGAGAACCTGATGATGGCCGCGGTGCTGGCCGAGGGCGAGACCCTGATCGAGAACGCGGCACGCGAGCCGGAGGTCGCCGACCTGGCGGGATTCCTGATCGCGATGGGCGCGCGGATCGAGGGCGCGGGGAGCGACCGCATCTATATCCAGGGCGTCGAGCGACTGGGCGGCGCGAGCTACAGCGTGATGCCGGACCGCATCGAGACCGGCACCTTTCTGGTCGGCGCGGCGATGACGGGAGGACGGGTCAAGGTGCGGCAGACCCAGCCCGAGTGTCTCGACGCCGTGCTGCAGAAGCTGCGTGAGACGGGCGCCGCGATCGAGGTCGGACCCGATTGGATCGATCTCGACATGGGCGGTCGTCGCCCGCGGGCGGTGGATATCCACACCGCGCCGCATCCGGCCTTTCCGACCGACATGCAGGCGCAGTTCTGTGCCTTGAACAGCATCGCCGAGGGCGTCGGTACCGTGAGCGAGACGGTATTCGAAAACCGCTTCATGCATGTGTTGGAGCTTCAGCGCATGGGCGCCGACATCCGCATCGAGGGCAGCGTGGCCATCTGTCGCGGTGTCGAGCACTTGACCGCGGCGCCGGTCATGGCCACCGATCTGCGGGCGTCGGCGGGGCTTGTCCTCGCCGGACTGGTGGCTCGCGGGGAGACCCTCATCGATCGCATCTACCACCTGGATCGCGGCTACGACAATATCGAGGAGAAGCTCTCGGGCCTGGGTGCCGGGATCCGTCGCATCTCCGGCAAGGGCACGGGCGGGCAATGAACCTGGATGACTCGCTGACCATCGCACTGTCGAAGGGTCGGATCTTTTCCCAGACCCTGCCGCTGCTCGCTCAGGCCGGCATCCACCCGCTCGACGACCCGGAAACCAGCCGCAAGCTGATCCTTGAAACCAGCAACCGGCGCGTGAAGCTGGTGATCATTCGCGCCAGCGACGTCCCGACCTACGTCCAGTACGGGGCCGCGGACCTGGGTGTTGCGGGCAAGGATGTGCTGCTGGAGCATGGCGGCGAGGGCCTGTACGAGCCGCTGGATCTGGGTATCGCGCGCTGTCGCATGATGGTGGCCGGGCTGCCGAACACGGTGACGCCCGCGGCGGGCCGGCTGCGCATCGCGACCAAATATGTGCGCACCGCCGAACGCCATTTCGCCGCGCAGGGTCGCCAAGTGGAGATCATCAAGCTCTATGGCTCCATGGAGCTTGCGCCCCTGGTCGGTTTGTCGGATCTGATCGTCGATCTCGTGGAAAGCGGCAACACCTTGAAGGCCAACGGCCTCGCGCCTCTGGAACACGTCGCCGACATCAGCTCGCGATTGGTGGTCAACAAGGCGTCCTGGAAGATGAAGCACGGCGCCGTCACCATGCTGTTGAACGCGCTGCGGGAGGCCCTGCCTGCCGCCGCCGGCTGAAAACTCGGCCACCCTTTCCCCCAACCTGCCAGAGCAGATGCAAGTGACCGCAATCAAACGCCTCTCGACCTCGGCGCCCGATTTCCAGCAACGGCTCGACGCCTTGCTGGCCTGGGAATCGGACGCGCACGAGGCGGTGCAACACACGGTCGCCGAGATCATTCGCGACGTACGATGGCGCGGCGATGAGGCACTGCTGGAGTACACCGGCCGATTCGACCGCTGGTCGCCGCCGGATGCCGCGCACCTGGAGATCCCCGCCGCCCGTCTAGCCGCGGCCCACGCGCAGATCCCCGCGGCGCAACGC
>JBGSTR010000270.1:0-2311 GCA_041736365.1 Chromatiaceae bacterium
GGGGCGGTCGAGGCGACCGCCGGCGCCGGTGCGCACGGCGAGTCCGGGCACCAAGCCATGAGTCTGGTAGCCGGTCTGCCCGCCTGGGGACACGCCCTGGTCGTGCTCGGGGCGATCGCCGCGGTCCTGCTCGGCGGACACTATCTGTCCCGCCCCTTGTTTCGCTTTATCGCCGAGTCGCGGCTGCGCGAGATCTTTACCGCCAGCGCCTTGCTGCTGGTGATCGGCATCGCCCTGCTGATGACCCTGGTGGACCTCTCGCCGGCACTCGGCACCTTCCTCGCCGGCGTGGTGTTGGCCAACAGCGAGTTTCGCCACGAGCTCGAATCCGACATCGAGCCCTTCAAGGGCATCCTGCTCGGATTGTTCTTCATCACCGTGGGGGCCGGCATCGACTTCGGCGTGCTGTTCAGCGACTTCGCGACCGTGGTCGGCCTGACGCTGGGCGTGATGGCCGTGAAGGGTGCGGTTCTGTTCGGTCTGGGGCGCCTATTCCGCTTGCAATCGAGAGACGGCTGGCTGCTTACCCTGGGACTGGCGCAGGCGGGCGAGTTCGGCTTCGTGCTGTTGAGCTTCAGCCGGCAGAACCATGTGATCCCCGCGGACCTGGCGTCGACCCTGTCGCTGGTCGTGGCCCTGTCGATGCTGTTGACGCCGGCCCTGTTCATCCTCTACGACAAGCTGATCGGCTCGCGCGGTGCGACCGAGGCGCAGGATGCGGACGCCATCGAAGAGCAGGGCACGGTCGTAATCGCCGGCATCGGGCGCTTCGGGCAGATCGTCAATCGCCTGCTGGTGGCGAGCGGCGTGCGCACCGTGGTGCTCGATCACGAGGCCGCGCGGGTCGATACGGTGCGCAAGTTCGGCATCCAAAGCTACTTCGGCGATGCCTCGCGCCCGGAGCTGCTGCACGCCGCGGGGATCGAGCACGCGCGGGTGTTCGTGGTGGCCGTCGATGATCGCGACCGCGCCGTGGCGATGGTCGAGCACGTTCGGCGCAACTACCCGCAGGTAAAGATCCTCGCCCGGGCCTTCGATGTCGGCCATCTGTACCTGCTCAAGCAGGCCGGCGCCGACGTTGCGGTGCGGGAGGTCTTCGACGGCTCGCTGGTGCTCGGTATGGATGCCCTGAAGGCGCTCGGTATGCATCCGTTCAAGGTCGAGAAGATGGCGCGCGCCTTTCGCCGACACGATCAAGCGGGGCTGGACGAGCTCTATGAGCTGTGGGACGAGAACCCGGATTACGCCCGCAACCGGGCCTATCTGGCGCGCGCCAGGGAGCATCGCGAGACCCTGAAGGAGATGCTCGACGCCGACCGCTTGCAGCTCCACGACCGCACCGACCGCGGCTGGACGCCGCCGCCGAAAGGCTACACCGACGAGCTGGAGAGCTGAGCGGTAACGCTACCAGCCTTCGGCGTCCAGCGCCGAGCCTTTACCTGTTAGCCTTGGCCACCACGACCTCGGCCCGAGTGCCCCAATTTGAACATCGCCCAGATACGCGTCCTGCTCTTGACCGCGCTCGCGATGTTTCCGTTGGCGGCGAATTCCTGGCTGTGCCGGGCGGCACTGCGCGATACCGCGATCGATGCGGCCAGCTTCACCGCCGTGCGGCTGATCTCCGGCGCCCTGATGTTGTGGGTGCTGGTATGGCTGACCCGCAAGTCGAGCGCCGATCGCGGCAGTTGGCGCTCGGCCGCGGCCCTGTTCGGCTACGCGGCCTTGTTCTCCTTCGCCTACCTGAATCTGACGGCAGGCACGGGGGCACTGCTTTTGTTCGGCGCGGTGCAGGTGACCATGATCGGCACGGGTCTCGCGCGCGGCGAACGACTGGACGCGGTGCAGGTCGCGGGTGTCGCGCTGGCCTTCGGCGGACTGGTGGGGCTCCTGTGGCCGGGGTTGACTGCACCGCCGCTCGGCGCGGCCCTGATGATGATCGGGGCCGGAGCCGCCTGGGGGATCTACTCGATTCGCGGCAAGGGCACCGCCGATCCAATTCGCGCGACCGCGGGCAACTTCCTGCTGACCGTACCCATGACCGCGGTCCTGAGCCTGCTGACGATCCAATCCGCATCCTGGGACAGCGCCGGTTTCGGCTATGCCGTAGCGTCCGGGGCGCTGACCTCCGCCCTCGGCTACGCACTCTGGTATACCGTCTTGCCGCTGTTGCGCGCGCCAACCGCGGCGACTGTTCAGCTCAGCGTCCCGGTCATCGTGGCGATCGGCGGCGTGCTGCTGCTCGGGGAGCCCATCGGGCTGCGGCTGGTCCTGGCCTCCGGCGCGGTGTTGTGCGGGATCGGGCTGGTGATCT
>JBGSTR010000322.1:0-3868 GCA_041736365.1 Chromatiaceae bacterium
GCCCGCGCCAGCGCAAATAGCCGTCCAGCGTTTCGGCGCTCCCGGGGTCGGTCCCTTGCGCGGCGCTCGTGGCGAGCACATCGGCAAGCGCCGCGACGTCGCGCAAACCCAGGTTGAAGCCTTGCCCGGCCACCGGATGCAGGGTGTGCGCCGCATTGCCGATCAGCACCACGCGCGGCTGCACGGGATTGCGGGTGAGCACCAGTCTCAAGGGAAAGCTGCGACGCGGGGCCGGGCGACTGAAGCGGCCGAGCCGATAACCGAACCGGTCCTGGAGCCGAGCGAGGAAGTCGGCGTCCGAGAGCCCGGCCAGCGACTCGGTCTCCTCGTCGCGACAGGTCCAGACGACCGAGTATCGGCCTTCGGTCATCGGCAGCAGGGCCAGGGGCCCGGAATTGGTAAAGCGCTCGAAGGCGACACCCGGACGCGGCCGGTCGGGCGTCACCGTGCTGATGATTGCGCTCTGCGCGTATGCCCGTTCTTCGGTGTCCAGCGATAGGCGCCGGCGCACCGCGGATTCACCGCCGTCCGCGGCAATCAGCAGGCGGCTATGCAACATGCGCGGGGCTCCGTCCTGCAGCACCTCGATCTCCACCCCATCGGGGCTTACCCGGTGGTCGAGCACCTGCGCCGGGCACAGCAGGTCGACGCCGGAGGCGCGAGCCAATGCGGCCTGTATCGACCTTGCAATGGCACGCGCCGGGGTGACATAGCCCAGCGCCTCCACACCCAGCTCGGCATGATCGAGACGCGCGAGACCGAAATGTCCGCGGTCCGAGATGTGCACCCGCCGGATCGGCTCCGCCTCCGGGGCAATCGCGGCCCATAGGCCAACGGCGTCGAGGATTCGCCGACTACCCCAGGACAAGGCGATCACCCGCTCGTCGTAGCTGCCCCGGGACGCCGCATCCGTCTCCGCGGCCTCCACAAGCGCCACGCGCTGCCCGCTGGTGGCCAGCGTGCAGGCCAACGACCCGCCGATAAGGCCACCGCCGACGATCACCAGGTCGTACATTCAGCTCCTCGCCGCACCGGGCGCGCGTTCGGGGTGGGGTCGCGACCCCATCAGGATCTCGATGTCCGCAACCTCCTTCGGCGCCGCCGCGGAAAGCACCTCGTTGCCGTGTTTGGTGATCAGCACATCGTCTTCAATGCGAATTCCGATTCCCCGCAGCGCCTCCGGCACGCCCTCTTCCATCGGCATGTAGAGACCGGGCTCGACGGTGAGCACCATCCCCGGCTCGAGCGTGCGCCAGGTCCCGTCCTGTTTGTAGTCGCCGACATCGTGCACGTCCATTCCCAGCCAGTGGCCGGTGCGGTGCATGTAGAAGGGCTTGTAGGCCTCGTCCTTCACGAGTCGGCGCACGGCGCCTTGCAGCACGCCCAGCGAGACCAGCCCCTTGGTCAGGACGCGCAAGGCCGCCTCGTGGGGCTCGTGCCAGCCGTTGCCCGAACGGGCCTTGTCGATCGCGGCACGCTGCGCCGCCAAAACCAGCTCGTAGAGCGCGCGCTGGGACGGCGTGAAGCGTCCGCCCACCGGAAAGGTGCGGGTGATGTCGGATGCATAGCCATCGAGCTCGCAGCCGGCATCGATCAGCACCAGATCGCCATCGCGCAACGGCGCTGAATTTTCGACATAGTGCAGCACGCAGGCATGCTCCCCGCCGGCAACGATCGGCGAGTACGCCTGGTGACGCGCGCCCTCGAGGGCGCAATAGTGTTGGAACTCGGCTTCCAGGCGATATTCGGGGAATCCGGGCCGGCAAACTCGCATCAGCTGCCGGTGCGCGCCCGCTGAGATCTGCGCCGCCCGGCGCATGACCCCGATTTCCGCCGAGCTCTTGCGCAGCCGTTGCTCGTGCAGCAGCGATTCGATGGCGACGAAGGTTTCCGGGGCGCGAGCGCCGGCCCGCGCATTCGCCCGCACCTGATTGATCCAGCCCATCACGCGCTGATCCAGCGCCGGCTCCGCGCCGAGCGGATAGAACACCCGCGCCCGTCCGTCGAGCAGGCCGGGCATGACGAGATCGAGCTCCGACAACGGGTGCGCTTGGTCGGCGGCGTAGTCTCGGATGGCACCCTCGACACCCGCTCTAGCCCCGTCCCATTGCTCGCGCTCCGGGTCGCGCGGCCGACAAAAGAGCAGATACTCGCCGTCCTTGCGGCCGGGGGCGACGACGGCGAATGCGTCCGGCTCGGGAAACCCGGTCAGGTAGAGAAAATCGCTCGCCTGCCGGAATGGATAATGAACGTCCCGATTGCGGATGGTTTCGCGCGCGGCGGGTAGGATCGCAATGGAGTCGCGACCGATCGCCTTGATCAGCGCGCGGCGGCGCCGTTTGTGCTCCGCGGCGGTCATCGGGCCTCTTGACGAGCGGCGACCCGCTCTTCGTACACCAGCATTGCAGCGACCCAGACGAATTCGGACACCTCGGTCAAGGCCTCCTCGTTGGACTCGCTGTCGTCTAGCGCATCGAGGTCCATCCGCGTCAAGTCGATGAAATCGCGGAACACCTCTCGGGTCTGATCCGATAAGTCGTTCTCGGAGACGCCCTGTAGGCCGAGCGCGTAGAGAAACCCGCGCACCCAGTCGTAGAGTGCACTCGCACGCTCCGCAAGCGGCCGGGTGTCGGGTGGGAGCAGCGGGGAGAAGCCGAGGCCGGGTCCCTCGATCCGATCGTGGGTGTGTCGCGCCAACAGCCGCAGGCCCTCCCGAGCCTCGCGGGCCGGCAGGTCGTCCGGGCCGACATCGGGCAACAGCTGATCGAGCCAAGTTTCCTCGGCCGTCTTGTCGCCGCCGCAGATCAGCCCACAGAGCATTCCGTGGGCCTCGCCGGGGCTCGGCGACAGCTCGCTTGCCGCGAGCCATTGGCCCGCTTGGTCGTAGTCGATGTCGGTGGACGCTGACATGGCGAAGGGTGAAACCGGGGCCCCAGGGCCGGCAATCATACCATGCACCCGGTTCGATTGACCCTGTCCGGCGCCCCCTCTATAGTTCGGCCATCTTCAACGGGAGCCGCGCGCCTTGGCGAAATTTGATATCGAACAGTTCGAGCAACGGGTCGACGCCCTGATCCGCCTGTGCCGCAAGCTCCAGGACGAAAACGCGTCCCTGCGCGCCCGGCAGGACGCCCTGATCAGCGAGCGCGGCGAGCTCATCGAAAAGACGGAGCAGGCACGCAGTCGCGTTGAAGCCATGCTGTCGCGCCTGCGCGCAATGGAGGAGAGCCTGTGAGCGATGAACCGATTGGGGTCAACATCCGGGTCCTGGACAAGGAATACCGGATCGCTTGCCAACCACACGAGCAGGACGATCTCCTGGCTTCGGCCCGGTTGCTGGACACGCGGATGCGCGAGATCCGGCAAACGGGGCGCGTCATCGGCAGCGACCGAATCGCCGTTCTGGCCGCCTTGAACATCACCAACGAGCTGATCCAAACCCGCAAGGGACGGCCCGGGGAAGACGACGCGGTCACGAATAGACTGGGCCTTTTGCAGGAGCGGATTGCCACGGCGGTGTCCACCGATCCTCCGGTGGACTCGGTGGATGAAAGCGTATAGCCTTGAGCTCAGACACCCCCTGCAGTGTTCGACGGCGGCCTGGGTATTTTCTTGAGCCTATCTCCTACCCGGGGGACATGAATTGAGGCTGTTGTGCATGTCCGCCCCGAGCGGAAAGCCTGAAGCTGATCCGACTGTCCCCACTTGAACCAAATGGTTCAAGAACGAAGGTCTGCTACGGCACACGTGGGGGGTGTCCCCATCCCCATCGATACGATCCCCGATTCGACTCTACCGCGCCCCGCGACGCTGCGCCGCGTGCTGCGCGATGCGCGCCGCGCCTTATCCCCACGCGAGCAGGCTCTGC
>JBGSTR010000353.1:0-2961 GCA_041736365.1 Chromatiaceae bacterium
GATCGGCCCTTCGGACAGGTCGCGGTGGCCGGGTGCCATGTCGCCCTGAACATAGCCGCCGGCAACGACCACCCAGGGCTCGTTCAAGGTCACCCACAGTCGGACGCGGTCGTCGAGCGCGGCGAACAGGGTCGCCGCATAGTCGGCGAACCAATGCGCGCTGTCGGGATTCAACCAGCCGCCGCGTTCGTCCAGGGCCAACGGCAGATCCCAATGATAGAGCGTGGCCATGGGCGCGATTCCGCGCTCCAGCAGGGCGTCCACCAGCCGCCGGTAGAAATCCAGGCCCTTGTGATTGATCCGGCCGGTGCCGTCGGGAAAGACCCGCCCCCAGGCGATGCTGAAACGATAGGCCTTGAGCCCGAGCGCCGACAGCAGGGCGATGTCCTCGGGCATGCGGCGGTAGTGGTCGCAGGCGACGTCGCCGGTGTCGCCGTTCGCGACTCGACCGGGGGTGTGGCAGAACTGGTGCCAGATACTCGGGCCCGCCCCGTCCGCCAGGGGAGAACCCTCGATCTGGTACGCGGAGGTCGCGGCGCCCCACAGAAATTCACGCGGAAACGGGTCGATGATTGGCATATCGCTGATCCGGTTGCTCGCTCAGGTCTTCTGGGCCGGGGTGCCCGCGATGTTGGGCTCGGCCGCGAAGCCGTTGGTGGTCGTCTCGGCCAACGGCGGCGGACGCACCGTCCAGGTGCCGTCGTCGGCGATCTCCAGCAACCGGTCGTAGAAGCGCGTGTGGTCGGCGACATCCCCCAGCGTCATATAGGTGATGCCGTGCTTGCGCAGGAGCTTCAGCAGATCGTCCACCGGGCATTCACTCAGGGCGCGGCTCGGATGGTCGAGGAAGACGAATCGCGGGGCCGCGAGCAGCACGCGCGAGAAGGCGAGGCGCTGTTGCTCGCTGAGCGACAGGATATCGCCCCAGTTGCGCTCGACATCGAGTCCGCCGGCCCGCGACAGGGCGTCGTCCAGGTTCAGCAAGCGCAGGATCGAGAGCACCGTCTCATCCGAGACCACGTGCTCCTGACCCGCCCGCAGCAGCACCTCGCGCAGGGTCCCCGGCGGCAGATAGGGTCGCTCCGGCAGGAAGAAGATGTCGTCGTGACCGGGATGCAGGATGCGCCCCTCGCCGCAGTACCAGAGGTCCGCGGTCGCCCGGAAGAGCGCCTTCTCGGCCGATTCATTGGTCGCCCGGACCAACAGGCAGATCCCGGTGGGGACGGACAGGCTCAGATCCTTGATCAGCGTCTGGCCGGTGCGCTTGGAGCATAGGGTCAGGTTCTCGAAGGCAACGCTGCCGCACTCTTCGCTGAACTCGACCACCGGCATGCCCGGCGGGCGGTCGTCGCTCATGGCGGCGCTCAACGCATCGAGTCGCGCCACCACCGCGGTGTAATTGGAGATGGACTGGAACTGGGTAATGATCAGCGAGAACGCACCCAGCAGGTGGCCGAAGGCCATGGCGGACTGACTGATGACGCCGAACTCCGCCTCGCCGCGGATGAACAATGGGGCGACGATGAGTGCGGGAATGATCTGAATCAGGTAGTTGTAACCGGTGGTGAAGAATCCGAGGTTTCGATTGACCTCGATCATGCGCTGAAAGTTCAACGCCAACAGGTCCAGCCGCTCCAGCAGTCCGGCGGTGAGTCGGCCCTCGCGGCGCAGCAAGGCCACCGATTCGGCGTTCTCCCGCACGTGCACCAGACGCGCGCGAAAGTTCGCCTCCTTGTCCAACTGATCGTAGTTCAGCCGAACCAGCGGCCGCCCGAGGTAGATCGTCAGCAAGGAGCCGAGGATGGAGTAGGAAACGGCCACGACGAACAACATCGGGCTGATGCTCCACATCACGCCGGAGAAGGCGATCACGGTGAAGGTCGCGTTGAGGAACATGAGCATGAACGACAGGGTGGTGGCCGTCAGCACCCGGATGTCCTCGGAGATCCGCTGGTCCGGATTCTGGAGCTCCCCCGTGGCATGCAGGCGGAAGTAGTTGCGCCGGCCAAGGTAGCGGTTGATCGCCTGTTGAGTCAGCCAGGTTCGCCACAACAGACCGAGACGCTCCTCGGCGTAGCGATAGAGAACGGCGACGGCAGTAGAGATGGCGAAGACAACCACGTAGAGCACCGCATAACGGGCGAAACCGCCCATGTTCTGGTGCTCGATCGCGGTCATGAAGTCCCGGCCGACGTAGCTGTTGAGCACGTTCAGGCCGTTCATGGCGAACAGAAACAGGATCAGGAGTATGAACAGGCCGCGCGCCTTGCCCCCGACCTCGGAGTGTGCGAGACGCTTCAACATGGCGACGAAGCGCTGCCAGGCCTGCTCGCGGATTGGAATCCGCATCGCGTTCAAGAGGGACCAGACAGGGCTCATCGGCGGCTCGTGAATTGATGTTGAGTTACGGGTTCCGGTCCAGGCTCCGCGCCTCCGCTCAACAGCCAGGGTGACATCGGGCGAACGCGAGTATAGCTTTGCCGCACAAGCAGTCGCGACCAAAAGCGCCGCATTCAACAACAGCCGATTCCGACCAAGGCTAGGCGCCGCCGCGCCACCTGGGGGTGCCAGCATGAAAACCCTGCTCCTAGATGATTTCTCCGACCTCGCACCGTGGATGACCGTCGCCTCGGGGCAGGCATCGCTGGTGCTTGCCTCGGACGTCGGTCCGAGTGGACCGGCCATGCGCATGGACTTCGATTTCCGCGGTGGCGGCGGCTTTGTGGTGGCGCGAAGACTGCTGGGCATGACGCTCCCGGAGTCCTACGCCTTCCGGCTTGAGATCCGCGGCGAAGGACCGCCCAACAAGCTCGAATTCAAGCTGGTCGACCCGGGCGGCGCGAACGTCTGGCGCTACCAGCAGGAGCTGCGGGACCTCGGCGCGGGCTGGCACACCCTGACCATCCCCACCCGGGCGATCGAGTTCGCCTGGGGGCCCGCAGGAGGTAGCGGCGCACGTGA
>JBGSTR010000360.1:0-3429 GCA_041736365.1 Chromatiaceae bacterium
TTGCGGCAGCGGGTCCTCGGGCGCCTGCGCGGTCGCGCCGGCAGTGCCGAGACCCCGGTCCGCGGTCTTTACCTGTTCGGCGGCGTCGGGCGCGGAAAGACCTATCTGATGGACTGGTTCGTCGACGAGCTCCGGCTCCCGGGGAAGCGGCGCGCGCACTTTCATCACTTCATGCGCGATGTCCACGACGCCATGTCCCGTCTGCCGAAACAGCCCGATCCCTTGGAGCGGGTTGCGGATCAGCTGCGACGCGACGTTCGGGTCCTCTGCCTGGACGAGTTCGTCGTCACCGACATCGCCGACGCGATGATCCTTCACCGTCTGCTGCGGGCCTTGTTCGCGCGCGGCATGACCCTGGTGACGACGTCCAACACCCGACCGGCGAATCTTTACCACAATGGTCTGCAGCGTGCGCTGTTCCTGCCGGCCATCGATCTGCTGCAACTGCACACCCGCGAGCTTGAGCTCGACGGGGGCACCGACTACCGCTTGCGTGCGCTCACCGAGGCGGGTGTCTTCTTCCTCGCGGCTGAAGGGGAGGAGCCGCTCGCGGAGCAGTTTGAGCGCCTCACGGGCGGCCATGCCGAGGACACGCATGAATTCCTGGTCAATGGCCGGTCGTTTCCGGTTCGGCGCCAGGGTACCGATGTGGTCTGGTTCGATTTCGCTGCGCTCTGCGGGACCCCCAGGTCCGCCTCGGACTACATCGAGATTGCGCGCGAGTTCCACACCGTCCTGCTGTCGGCCGTGCCCGTCCTCACCCCGGCCCACGAGGCTGCGGCGAGACGCTTCCTGCACCTGGTCGACGAGCTTTACGACCAGCGCGTGAAGCTCGTGATGTCCGCCGCGGCGCCGATCGGCTCGCTCTATCCGGGTGGTCTGCGGGATTTTGCGCACGAGCGGCTGATCAGCCGTTTGACCGAGATGCAGTCCGTGGAGTATCTGGCGACCCATGCCCCGTCGAGCTGGATCCGTGCGGCGCGCCTTTGATCTTGCCGCCCGTTCCTGCACAATTTTGCCGCCGCGGCGGGTGTTGGTAGAGCGGGGAGAGTAGAAATGACTACGGAAACGGACGCCCTCCGGGCGCCTCTTCAGTCTTGACCGCCGAATTCGAATCGGATCCGGCAAGCGAGTTCCTGACCACGAAAGAGCTGGCGGATCTGCTGCGCATCAAGGAGCGCAAGGTCTATGATCTTGCCGCGTCCGGCGATGTGCCCTGCTCGCGCGCGACCGGGAAGCTGTTGTTTCCGCGCCGCGCGGTTGAGGCCTGGGTCTCCGAGCACAGCTCGGGCCCGGCAGCGCAACGCTCGCACCGGCAGAACAAGGTCTTTCTCGGCAGCCACGACCCGTTGTTGGAATGGTCGCTGCGGACCTCGGGGGCCGATCTGGCCATGTTGTTCGACGGCAGTTTCGATGGACTCGAACGCTTCGCTCGCGGCGAAGGCGTGGCCACGGGGCTGCACGTATTCGAGCCCGAGACCGACGAATGGAACCTCGCCACCGTGCGCGCGCGTTTTCTCCATGCCCCGGTGGTGCTGGTGGAATTCGCGTGGCGCGAGCGCGGCCTGATCGTGCCGCCGGCAAGGGTTTCGGCGTTCGCGGACCTGACGGCGCTAAAGGGCCGCCGGGTAGTCCCGCGCCAGCACGCCGCGGGCAGCCAGGAATTGTTGGCGTACTTGATGGAGCAGGCGGGACTCGCCCCGGGCGACGTCGAGTGGGGCGACACGGCGCGCACCGAATCCGAGGCGGCGCTGGCCGTGTTGGAGGGCAAGGCCGATGTGGCGTTGGGTCTGCAGGCGATGGCCCAGCAGCTCCGGTTGGGATTCGTACCCCTGTTGCGGGAGCGATTCGATCTACTGGTGGACCGCGGCGCCTGGTTCGATCCGCCATTGCAGCGTCTGCTCGGTTTCTGTCGCTCGAGTGCATTCCTGGACAAGGCTCGCGACTTGGGCGGCTACGACGTGGCCGGTCTCGGAAATGTCCGTTTCAACGGCGGCTAGGTCCGCTCTCAACCAAAGGTGACGGGATGAAGCTCAGTGCACGAAATATGATCGCCGGTACCGTAGTGGATGTTCGCAAAGACGAGGTGGCCGCTCAGGTACAGGTCGATATCGGCGGCGGCAATATCGTGACCTCGACCATAACGGCCGATTCCGCCAAGCGGCTGGGGCTTGAGAAAGGGAAGGCCGTTTCGGTCGTCGTCAAGGCGAGCGACGTCATGCTGGCCGTCGATGATTAGCCGCTAAGAATGCACGGGCGGGGTTCCGGTGGCCGCGCCCGAGCATCCCGTCACTTCGCGGCGTTCGGGAAGAAGAGCTGCTGGCCGTCGACCTTGAAGCTCGCGATGGCGGATTGACCCTCGTCGCTCAGAATCCAGTCGATAAACGCCTGCCCTTCCGCGGCCTTGACCTTGGAATGCTTTTCCGGATTGACCAGGATGATCCCGTATTGGTTGAACAGGTTGGGGTCGCCCTCGACCAGGATCCGGTAGTCGTCCTTGTTCTTGAAGCTGATCCAGGTGCCGCGGTCCGTGAGTGCATAGGCGCCCATGCCGACAGCCGTGTTGAGCGTCGCGCCCATGCCGGAGCCGGTCTCGCGGTACCACTGGCCGCTTGCGGCACTCGGGTCGACCCCCGCCGTCTTCCACAGCGCCTGCTCTGCCTTGTGGGTGCCGGAGTCGTCGCCACGGGAGGCGAACTTGGCACCTTGCTCCGCGATCTTTTTCAGCGCCGCCGGGGCATCCTTCATACCGTCTATACCGGCCGGATCCGAGGGTGGCCCGACGATGATGAAATCGTTGTACATCACGTCGAAACGCTCGACTCCGTAGCCCTCGGCGACAAACTTCTCCTCGTCGGGTTTGGCATGGACCAGCAGCACGTCGCCGTCGCCGTTCTGTGCGTTCTTGATCGCCTGGCCGGTGCCAACCGCCACCACGTTGACCTTGATCCCGGTCTTTTCCGTGAACATGGGCAGGAGATAGTCGTACAGACCGGAGTTGGCGGTCGAGGTCGTGGATTGCACGAGAATGGACTTTTCCTCGGCGAGTGCTGCCGTGCACAGCAGCGCGCCTCCCAGTACCGCCAGGGGTATCAGCTTTAAGAGGTGCCTTCGCAACATCGTTTTCTCCTTCTTTCTCTCGGTGGCTAACGCAGAATCAGACGCCCGGCGAGATAGTCGCGGGCGGTTTCGGACACGGGCTCGTTGAAGAACCGGTCGGCGGGCGTGTGCTCGACCAGGCGACCGCGGTTGAGAAACACCACATCGTCCGCCAAGCGGTGGGCCTGGCCGAGGTCATGGGTGACGAAGACGATCTTGGTCCCGCGCTCGTGGGCGCGGGTCACGATGGTCTCGATGGCCGCCGTGGATGCGGGGTCCAGGCTCGCGGTCGGCTCATCGAGGAACAGCACGCGCGGCCGCAGCGCCAGC
>JBGSTR010000366.1:0-5338 GCA_041736365.1 Chromatiaceae bacterium
GATCGCCGATGGGCGCTGCGGAGCCGCGCGGATAGCGCACGGCCAATGGTCCGCGTTGCGTAAAGGCACAATCCAACGCGGCGACGCATTCCGGCCCGTCGGCGGGCGCGGCGACACAGAGGTTGGGAATACAGCGCAGGAAGGAAAGGTCCAGATTGCCCGCGTGGGTGGCACCGTCGGGGCCCACCACGCCGGCGCGATCAATGGCGAACAGCACCGGCAGGCGTTGCAAGGCAACGTCGTGGACCACTTGATCGAAGGCCCGCTGCAGGAACGAGGAGTAGATGGCAACAACCGGTCGATGTCCGGTGGTCGCGAGGCCGGCGGCGAAGGTCACCGCATGCTGCTCGGCGATGCCCACATCGTAGAGTCGATCGGGAAACTCCCGGCCGAATTCCACAAGTCCCGAACCGTCGATCATTGCGGGGGTTACGCAGACCAAGCGCTCGTCCTGCCTCGCCCGCTCCCTGAGCCAGTCTCCGAAAACCTCCGAAAAGGTCGGTGCGGGCGCGGCCGCAGGCTTCGCACGGGGCGCCGCTTTGGGCGAGACGGCGTGATAGGCCGTCGGATTCTGCTCGGCAGGCGCGTAGCCCTTGCCTTTTATCGTGCTGATGTGGAGCACGCGGGGCCCGCTCATGGCCTTGAGGCGCCGGAGCGTGCGCGCAAGCCCGACTACATCATGACCGTCCACCGGGCCAAAGGTCGCAAAGCCCAGCGCATCGAATATGGAATCTTGCCGCCGCGGCGGTAGTCCGCCCTTGAGCTCGGGCTCATAGGGCATCTCGCCCAGGCTGTTGAGATGGTTGCTGATAGCGCCGACCCCGGGCGAGATCGACATGCCGTTGCGGTTAACGACCACCAGCAGATCCGCATCGGTCTCGCCCGCGTGATTCAGGGCCTCCAGGGACATGCCCGCCGCGAGGGCGCCGTCGCCCACGATGGCAACGGTCTTGATCCCGGAGCGACGCGCAAGCGTGCTCTCGGCGATTCCCAATGCGGCCCCGACCGCCGTCCCGGCGTGACCGACGCCAAAGGTATCGAAGACGCTTTCGTCGCGGCGCGGGAATCCGGAGAGTCCGCCACGCTGGCGGATCGTACCCATCCGGTCCCAACGTCCGGTAAGCATCTTGTGCGCGTAGGCCTGGTGGCCGGTATCCCAGACCAGTTGATCGTACGGCGTATTGAAGACGTAATGGAGCGCTACGGTAAGCTCGACCGCGCCGAGATTACCCGCAAAGTGGCCGCCGGTTTGCATCACGCTATCGATTAGGTCGGCGCGTATGGCATCCGCCACGCGCGGCAGGTCCTGCTCTCGCAGGTTGCGCAGCTCAAGCGGCGAGAGACACCGAAAGGTGTTCCCAGTCGCGGACTGCCCGCCACGTCCCCCGGTTTTCGTCGGCTGAACTGCGGAGTCGATAAGGGAAGCATTTGCCGGCTGCGCCAAGGCGACCATGTTCATCTCCCGGCCTGTGTCGTTGTTGCTGAGCCCCGGCCAGCCCGACAGCCCACCGCTCAGGTGGATTCGCAAACGGTCTGACAAGGGCTTCTTGACCTTCCTTGACCTGGACCCGCAACGCGTTCGCGCCGCGGACCCCATCCTCTCTGATCGCCAACCGGATCGGTCGGACCCGTTGCGAGAGCGGGTCCGACCCACCCAAGGTTGCCCGGGCTACTGGGTTCTTGCCGGGGGCAGAGGTGCCATTTGGGCAGCGGCAGGAGCAGCAGCGCCCGCGCCTTCGAGCCAGTTGTAACGAGCGGTGCTGAGCAGGATGAAGTGGATCAGCAGGGCCAGCACGAACAGGAACGCGAACAAGGCTACGAGTGTCCGGCGCGGATCGAAGATTTGCCAAACGCGATACATGTTGAATCTCCAGTTGATGGAAAGAGAACTTCCGGTAAGGGCTGCTACAGCCAGGGGCGCCACATCCAAACCAGGATGTGAGCGACGACGGCGACCGCCGTGAAGCCCAGGAAGCTGGACACGAAGATCCCGTGAAACTCCTTAGCCTCGTCTTCGGTTAGCCCAGAGAGGCTGGGGTTGTTGATTGCCATGGGGTTACCCTCCAGATTGCAAGATGGCCAATGCGGCCGTTTGCGCGCGTCTCGCGCCGTTAGGTAGTCGGCGGCCACTGCTGGCCGGTCGACACCATCCTTCCGATCGTCTTCCCAGAGACGGGGCGGGCCCGATCGGACGTCCCGCTCCGTGTGGCGAGCCGCCGGGCGCAGTGCGTCCGGACACGGCTCGCGCACTCGGTCACATCAGCGCCTTCCGTTGCACCGGCTCCCCGGTCAGTTTCGGATCCGCACCCTTGGCTTCCTGCGCCGGGGCCGACTCCGTGTCGGGCGCCCGCGCGCTCGGCATTACCGGAACTACGGTCGGGGGTGGCGGCACCAGGATCGGCACCGCTTCCGCCGGCGGCGGCGAGGGCTCCGCGACGGTGGTGGTCGTGGGTCCCGCCAATGCCGGGTAGTCCTTCAACATCGGCGCCCCGAACATCGGCTTGTAGGCGCCCTGGTGGCACGTCTCGCAAGCCACGCGCTTGGGATCCCCGAGCGGACCCTTGCGGGAGGCCGGAAGGATATCCGCCAGCGGCAGGATGTAATTGCGGTTGATATCGCGCACGTGCCGGATGGCGTACCACGCCTTGACCCGCGCCGGTGAGCTCTGGTCCCAGGAGATGAAGGCGCGGCTGTTGTGGCAATAGGTGCAGTTCACGCCCAGCGCGTTCGACATGTACATCATCAGGCCGTAGGTCCGCTCGGTCTGTTTCAGGGTCACCCGGCTTCCGGTCGGGAGCGCCGTATTCGACACCACGTTGATCGACGTATCCGACGCGTCGAGGAAGGCGCTCATCGGATTGAACGGCAAGGAGGTGTACCCCACGGACGGCGCGCCGATGTTCTGACCCGTCGCCGCGAAGCCGCCTGGATGGCCCGGACCCGGATCTTCGGTCCACACGTACTTCGGGACCGGATTGCCGCGGTGACAGGTGTAGCAGGTCACGCCCGTCGGACTGACGTGGTCCTTCCACTCGGAGTTGGATTCCTGCGTCATCCGAATCATGGTGCGCGCCACAACCTTCGTGTACTTCTCGTCCGAGGTCATGTTCTCAAGGTTGTGACAGTACGCGCAGCCCTGCTCCGGAGGCGCTACCCAGCTCGAGATCGCCGCCATCAGGCGGTTGAACTCGGTGAGCGAGAGATCACCCAACACCTGGAGCGACGGATACGTCGCGCTCGCCTTCAAAGGAACCGGGGCCGCCGGCGGCTGAGGCGCAGGTGCCACGGACGCGGCCACTTTGTCCTCCAACAGACGCGGATTGACGACCTGCTCCTGCCCCACGCCGCGGTAGCCAAGCTGCACCTCTTCCGTTGGCGGTCGCTCGCAGCCGACCACAAACAGCGTGGCAAGCGACACCGCCGCGACAGGTACTGCTATGCCGCTAAATCGGCTCAACGTCTTCATTGGACACCTCCCGGAAGCGACGCCGGAGTGGGCATCACGATATTCTCGACCGGATACGCCGGGGCCAAGCCATGCTTGACGCCCCACAGGAACCAGTTGTCTACCACGGTCCCGGTCAACAGGATTCCGATTCCGCCGGTGATGACCACCAGTACGGCGAACCACCAAGCCCAGCGATGAATGGATTCCATCGTCGCGTTGAAGCCCATCGTCCAGCGCCAGAACAATGCGGCGCGCTCGGCGGCCGTGCCGCGATCGACGATCTGATCGATCTCGCGATCACCGCCATAGCGACTCACCGCGAGGACGGTCGCCCCGTGCATGGCGAACAACACGGCCGAGCCGTAGAGGAACGCGATCGAGAGCATGTGGAACGGGTTGTAGAACAGGTTGCCGTAGCGGATGGAGAAGGCCGCAGTCCAATCCAGATGCGGGAAGATCCCGAACGGCACGGCCTCCGACCAGCTTCCCATCAGGAGCGGGCGGATAAAGCCAAGCACCAGATAGAGCCAGATCGCCGCGGCGAAAGCCCACGCCATGTGAGTGCCGGTACCGAGCGCAACGGCGCGTCGATAGGTGCGAACCCACCACAAGAGAATCGACGTGGTGAGGAAAAAGCCGGCCATCAACCACCAACCGCCGTCGGCGAGAGGCGGAATGCTGAGCCCGTATTGAGGCGCGGGCGGCTCGAGTGCCAGCCACGGCAACTGACGAATGAACTGGACGGGGCTCCAATCGACCGACGCCCACATGTTCAGGCCGATGATCTCAATGGCGAAAAAGCCAAATATGAGAGAGGCCACGCCGGTGCCGCCGAGATAGATCGGACCCAATTGCGCGTCGCCGATCTTGCCCAGCCAATAAGAGAATATCGGTTTGCCGAGCCGCTCTCTGCCTCCCTCCCGGAGAGGTACGCCGGGGTACGCTGGTGAACGAACTTGGACCTGTGAAAAAATATTCTGATACTCAGCCATTTTGGTTCTCCAGCATCAGTTCCAAATCGGAAGGTTCAGCCACCAGCCCCACCACTCGGGCCAGCCGCGGGTCCAGAAGGGGCCACTGATGACGATACAGACCGCGCTGAAGAACGCGGCGGACAGGGCAAGAAACAGCCCAAGGCGGTGAATACCAAGCGCCCCGATGGAATACCCGATGTCGTCACGGAAGAAGGTATTCTCGTGCTCCGCCGTCTTCACCGGCTCGCCCTTGCGCGGGTTGGTCATCGACAGAATCAATGACCCGTGCATCGACAGCGCCAGCGCGGTGGTGAAGAAGAATGAGATGGCGAGCATGTGCGCCGGGTTGTAATGGAAGTGGAGGAACTGATAGCCCACGTTCGACACCCAATCCAGATGACTGATGATGCCGTAAGGAAAACCATGCCCCCATGCGCCCAGCAATACGGGACGAATGACAACCAGGGTGACGTATGCGAAGACTGCGAAGCCGAACGCAATCGGGACGTGATACCCCATGCCCAGCTTGCGTGCGATCTCCGCCTGACGCAGCGCCCAAGACACGAAGGCCCCGATGGCGCAGATGGTGATCAATTGCCAGAGACCGCCGTCCTTCAACGGTGCCAATCCCAACCCGTAGCTAAGGTCGGGCGGCGCGATACTGATCTTCCATAGATTCCACGTCGGCCCGATCGCTGCTCCGTAGATGATCAGCAGGGTTCCCAGGGTAGCGAAAAAGATCGTCGTGATCCCAAAGAAGCCTACAAAGAAGGGACCGACCCAGAAGTCGAATAGATCTCCGCCGATCAGCGTCCCTCCGCGAACGCGGTATTTTTTCTCGAAACTCAACATAGCCATGGTTCAACCCTCTGATCGGAAGGCGCCCTGCGCGGGCGACCTCCCACGGTGCCCGGTA
>JBGSTR010000488.1:0-5190 GCA_041736365.1 Chromatiaceae bacterium
GCCAGCGCGTCCAGTCACCGGCCTGCCGGGGCAGGCCCGCGTCCGCGGCGCTGAACAGCGGGGCGAGATCGATCTCCAACGGCACCTGCACCACCGAGACCTCGCCTGCCGTCCCCGCCCCGGCCGCCGCGGTTTGGATAGCGAGCAGCAACGAGACGCCCGCGAGCACCCGCACGGCGCGACGAAGGCGCTTCATGACCACAGACTTCATCGCTCGGCCCCCTACGCTGTACGCCCTTGGAGATCCACCGCCCCCTGGTTCGCCCCGGTGAAACGCGACAAGTCCGCGTTTTCCGAGTCAACGCCTGAGGTTAGCCCGTTTGCGGGCGATTACCATGCGTTCGCTCAAGCTGGGTGATCAATACGCCGCCGAGGATCAAGGCCAGCGCGTAAAGATGACTGCGCTGCAGCGCTTCGCCGAGAAACACCACGCCGGCAAGCACGGCCCACAGTGGAATGAGGTAATTGAGCTGGGACACGAAGGACGGACCCGCGGTCTTGACCAGACGGAAGTAGACGATGCCGGCCAACGCGGTCGAGAACACCCCGAGCGCCAAGACCGCCCACAGGGCGGCTTCGGGCACCTCGGTCAGCGGTGAGAGCCCACCCGAGTGCACACCCATGGGCAGCATCATCAGGGTCGCGATCAACGAGGTCGCCGCGGCGCTGGTAAGGGCGTCGCTGGTCGGACGCAGGCGCGCCAGGATGGCGGATACCGCATAGGAGATTGCCCCCGCAAGCACGGCGAGCATCGGCAGCAATTGGCCGCCGCCGTTGGCGATCGACAACAGCGCATCCGGGCCCATCAGCACCGCGACACCGCTGAACCCAACCACGAAGCCCGCCACTCGATAGCGCGTCAGCCGCTCTCCCGGCACCCAGAAATGCGCCAGCCCGAGGGTCGCGAGCGGCATTACCGCCATCAGGATGCCGGCGACACCGCTGGGGATAAAGCGCTGGCCCCAAGAGATCAGCGAGAACGGCAAGGCGTTGCCGAGCAGCGCAATCAGCAGATAAAACAGCCACAGTCGCGGCACCCTCGGCAGGCGCCTGCCGAGCAGCAAGGCGATCGGCAGCAGCAAGGCACTGGCGATGACGAGTCGGCCGGTTACCACCAGCTCCGGCGGCAGCGATTCCACCGCGACCTTGGTCAACAGAAAGGCCGTGCCCCACATCGCCGTCAGCGCCAACAGCATGAGCCAGTCGCGCGGACGATGGTGGCGGATCAAGACGTCGAGCCCCGGTGATCTCCCGGGCCTTTAGCCGTCTGGTCTGATCCCCCAAAGCTGTCGCGGGGCACGGCCCGTTCCGGCTGGCACTTGGGGCACCATTGGGTGCCGCGCGGATTGGAGCCGAGACGAGCGTGGCGAATCGGCGTCCCGCAGCGCAGGCAAGGCAGTCGCGTGCGGCCATAAACCCAGAGGCCGCCCCGCCCGCCGGGATTCCCTCGCGTGACGCGCGGACCGCCGCCGAGGTTATTCACCAACAGTCCGCTCGCGGTCCGATACAGGGCCGCAAACAGCTCCGAACCGATCTCTCCGAGACGTCGCGTCGGCGAGCAGCCTTCCAGGAACAGCACCTCGGACTTGTAGACATTGCCGATTCCGCTTGCTACGCGCTGATCGAGCAGCAGATCAACCACCAGGGTATCGGGGCCGAGCAGCTCAAGCGCACGCCGAGCCAACAGCCCCGGCTCGGGGGTCTCGCGGGTCAGGTCCGGCCCCAGACGCAGGCGCTGGTCCGAGGCGCGAAAGCCGCCCGCGTCCATCACCTCCACCTCGCGCGCGTTGAAACAGACGAGCACCCGTCCCGCGACGGCGAGCACCAACGTCGCTTGGCCTTGCGGCTTGCGCCAAGACTCTCCGTGCCGGTAGCCGTGCCAAGAGCCGTACATCCCGAGATGACTCCTCAGCATCCGCCCGTCATCCAGGTGGATGTAGAGGTGCTTTCCCTTGGACGTAACCTGTTGCACACGGCGGGAAACCAGGTCCGGCCGAGACTTGCCGTGCAGTTGCGCGGCGGTAATCACTTGATCGCTCAGCGTCGACCCGAGCACATCGGCAAGCTTATGGACGGTATCGCCTTCGGGCATCGCGAATCAAACGGGCCTGGAACGACTGAATCCGGTGAGTGTAACGGGTTGGACGACGGAGGTTCGGCGGCTTGCGGTGTTCGATCCGCAACGGGGACCAACGGCCACTACTCGACGCCCGACGCGGCTGGGGGCTGGGGGCTGGCGGCCAAGGCTACGCCGATTGATTGCGTATCTCGTCCGGGCCAGTGACGGCTCGGCTTCCTCAGTTACCTTAGGTGCTTGAAAATGGCGCGGTCCGGATGTCGCGCAGCTCGGACCGCGAGCTGATCAAATACCGCAAAGGCTTTGAATTCAGCGTTTCCCGAAAAGAAATCGCTTCCCCAATGAACTTTCGTTCGGCTGTAGCCTCGAAATCTCGACGATCGCATTGTCCTCCTCTCTCTAGACTCGCCCCGCTTCGAACGGGGCTCTTTTTTTGCGGCGGAGGATTCGCGACCGGAAGCCAACGGGACCGGCTGGAGGCCTGCACCCAAGGTTTATCTGCACCAAGCCCAAACTTTATCTATACTCGGCGACACTGGCAGAAAAAAAGACCCCGCCAGAGGCGGGGAACACGACAAGGAGTCAGCAAGCTTCTCTCGAAGCTCACAGCGTTTGATCACCCCGCCCGGGGAAAGTTCTCCATCGCCCGGTCAATGACCACTAGATTTTCGTGTTATTGAGCCGAAGGCCCAATCCGCCCCGGGGTGAAAGGGTGTCGACGACGAATACGCGCCTGACACCTTGCTTTTTCTCTAGGTCATCGCCACCACTTCAGGGAAGGCATGACTCACCGACTGGTGGAAAGAATCCACGCCCAAGATCCGGCGAACGTTCCCTGAAGTGATTACCAACGTTCGTCCACCGTTCCCACAAACCGCGAAGGCGCCGCGCAATCAATAACAGCGCCCTTTGGAGTTAACGTACATGGCAATACAGATATCCGGCGACACCCTGGCGCTCGACGCCGACATTCGTCGCCAGATGGAGATGGAGGCGGAGAAACTGGCGGGACGCCTGTCCGGCGGACTGATCGGGGCCCGCGCACGAATCTGCGAGGAATTCGATCCACTCCACGGGCACCAGGTTCGGTGCGAGCTTCGCGCGGAGATTCGCGGTCGTCAGGTGTTCGTCCGCGAGGCCCGCAAGGATGCCGCGGAGGCGATCGCGAAGGTCTTCGAGTCCGCCCTCAGGAGCGCCCGTCGGGTTCCGCGACGCACTACCCTGAACCCCCTCCCGGCGAATCGAGCCGTCAGCCTGGCAAGCGGCTAACCCCAAGCGCGGCTCGCGGCGGACCCATCTTCCGCCGCCCGAGCAAGCCCCGCGTATTCACCGGCTGTCCGCGAGAGCAGCGCCCCGAGTCCCAACTGAAGGACCGCTTTGCGGTTGGGGCCGATCGTGCGCGATCGCCGTTGCGTCCGTCAGGCCGAGTGATGTAGGCGGCGCCGTTTTTTCTTTTTCTAATAAGTAGTAAGCGCCGTTTATTGAATCGGAAAATCAGGTTTCGCGTGGCGGCGCCTGGAGCAGTTCGGCCAGACGATTCATGTGCTCGTATCCCTCCAACCGAATGCCCCGATTGTTCTTGAGGCTGAGCTGGATGTGGCGCAGGGCTCCGCCCTTGGCGGGGTAGAGAAAAACCGCGGCGATGTCGCTCCGCTCAAGCTCGGTCTTGTTCCCGCCGGTCCAGAACTGTATCCGCTCGGGAGACACCTCGATGTAGTGGTCGCGAATCAGCGCGACATAACGCCGGTGTCGAAAGTAATTGACGAGATTCCCGACGACGGCGAAACCGATCACCGACCACAATAAAAGGTCGTTGTAGCGCTCGGGGTCCGAGCGGTGCGCGACCACCACCACGATCACCAGGATCAGGCTTAGCAGCGCGCCCAATACGAGGTTCTTCTTCCTGGTCTCGAGCGACTCCGGGGTCACCCGGAAGCGCACCATCTCTTCATTCATGCCGGATACTCTTCGCCAATAGTCGTTGATTAGCCTAACATCGTCTTCTGCGCGAAGCGCGCCGAGGCCCCGCACAAGATCCTTTCTCAGCCGTTAAGGCAACCGATGGGCACGGCCTATCGGCCTTTGCCCATCCTACGGTTCTGCGGTGTTCGAGCCAATCCGAGGAATCCGATCAAAACGTAGGATGGGCAAAGCGCAGCGTGCCCATCGCGGGGCGCAACCGATGGGCACGGCCTATCGGCCTTTGCCCATCCTACGGTTCTGCGGTGTTCGAGCCAATCCGAGGAATCCAATCAAAATGTAGGATGGGCAAAGCGCAGCGTGCCCATCGCGGGCGCTACGGTTCTGTTTGGTAAACACCCGCTAAGCTTCGTTCGGACGCATCTGATCGGGTCGGAGTCGCGGCGTAAAATATACGTCGGCGTCGTCGAGATCCACCGCCGCGCCGCCCGCGTTCACCAGCGGCTGCTCATAATCCTTCCAGCCCCGCAGCCCGGTCTGGAGTGATGCGACATTGGAATAGCCGAGCAGCAGCATCGAGTGGGCGGCCAATACGCTGCGATAGCCCGAGCGACAGACCACCACCACCTCGCGGTCGCGCGCCTTGACCAATTCGGGCACGGTCTCCTCGTACTCCCACTCGCAGGCCGACTCGAGGATCCCGCGGGGCACGTTGAGCGAGCCGTCGACGTGCATGGCCGCGAATTCGTCGGGCTCGCGCACGTCGACGATCAACAGATCGGGGTTGTTCGAGCGCCGCTCCTCGAGATCCCAGGGCATGATCTCCCGCACATCGCTCAGACAGCCCTTCACCAGCTCCAGAAAATTCTTCATCGATACTTCTCGCTATTGGATTTGCCACCCTCGGCCGTCGAGGGTTTCATACATCGCTCGTCTGCCCGCGTCCGCACAGACCGCGCTCGACCGCAATCACCGCGGCCTCGACCCGCGAGTGCACCTCGAGCTTGCGCAGGATCGACTTCACGTGAAGCTTCACGGTTCCGTCGGAAATACCCAGCCGGCGGGCGATTACCTTGTTGCTCTGGCCCTCCGCCAGGTGACACAGGATCTCCTGCTCGCGCGGCGTCAGATCACCGACACCGGCCGTGCCCGCGGCGCCGCCCGGCTGGTGCGGGTCGCCCTGCACCGCGCGC
>JBGSTR010000497.1:0-2010 GCA_041736365.1 Chromatiaceae bacterium
CGTTGCCGGAGATCACCGCGCGGGTCTCCGACCTGCCCTTGTCGGCGGCCAGTCGCGGGGGCCTGATCCGGCTCGCGAGCGCGCTGCACGACCTCGACCGACGGGGCGCGGGACAACTCGCCCGTGCATCGGCGACGCAACGCAAGCACCTGATGACCCTTAACCAGCCCGCTTACTCCCTGAACCTCCATGCACCGATGCGGAACGGCCGCGACGCCCCGGTGCAGACCGCCGAGCGGGTGCACCTGATCCTGCAACCGAAGTTGTTCTCCGGGATCGGAGGGGCCGGTCTGCTGGGGATCGGGGATGTCCCGAGCGTGCGGGTTTTGCGCGGTTGCGGGACATTTTCGGTGGAACAATGGCATCATCGCGCGGCATTTCAGAGTGAATTCGCCCGTTACAACGAGGCGCTTCTCGGCCCGGATCGGGCCATTGCGTTCAATAGCGCACGTACCTTCACCGGCTTCACCCGCGGCTGGAGCTGACCGGCGGATAAACCCCGACCGCGCCACACGGCCGGCGACTCGATCATCGATGGGACAACCACCGCTGCGGCACATGCGATTCGATTCCCGCGACCGGCATTTCGTCGTCGCCGAGCGCCCGCACACGGCGCGCGGGGCGCGGAAACGGGCGCGGGCGCGTCGAGGCGTTCGCTGAATGGATTTCTCCGAGCTCTCGCACCTGTGGATCCTGTTTGCCCTGGCATCGGCCTTCTTCCATGCCTCCCGGCTTGCGGTGACCAAGCATCTGAGCCTCACCTTCTCGGCCGAGGCGTTGACCTTCTATGTAAACATCGCGAGCCTCGTGGTCACCCTGCCCTTGATCGTGTGGTACCACGACTTCCCCTTCGACAAACCGGGCTACACGACGGCCGTGCTGGCCGGCGGCGTGCTATCCGGTATCGGCGGCTGGGCGGTCAACGTCGCGCTGCATCGCACCGAGGTCTCGTTGGTCGGCCCGGTGATGACCCTCACGCCCGGCTTTGCCGTGGCCCTGGAGTGGATGATTACCGGCGCCCTGCCCGGCTCGGTGGGTCTGATCGGGATCGCGCTGCTGGTCGCGGGCAGCTATATCCTCAGCCTGGGTCACCACGACGCGGACTGGACTCTGCCGTTCAAACGGCTGCTGCTGGACCCCGGCAGCGCCTTTGCGTTGTTGGCCGCCGCGTGCTTCGCGGCCGCCAGCGTATTCGGGCGCATCGGGATTCAGTTGAGCGACCCCTTGTCCTTCGCCGTGCTGGTGGCGATCGTCAATCCCGCGGTGCTCTTCGTCGCATTCGTGCTGCACGATCGGCGCTTCCCGGCGCGATTGATCAGCCCCGACGTGCGCCGGGAGATCCGGCCACTGCTGCTGCTTGGGGTCCTGTTCGCCTTGATGCGGATCGCCGACCAGATCGCACTCAGTCTCACGCTCGCCTCCTACGCCATGGCGGTGAAGCGGACGGCCGGCGTCTTCTCGGTACTGCTTGGACGTTGGTTCTTCAACGAGCGCCAGGTGGCCGCCAAGCTCACCGGCGCCATCGTGATGCTGATCGGCGTGCTGGCGCTGACCCAGCACTGACACCCGCGCGGCGGCGAGCACTAGTTGGTCGGCGCAGGCCGGTCGACATCGCCATCCGGCACCAGGATGCGGGCGTCGAGGCGATTGTCGCGACGGAAACGCGCCGCCTCGCGAATCAGCGCCAAGCGCGACCGGTCCTTCCCCCACACCGACTCCAGCTTGGGATCGGCTTGCGTATCCTCGCTCCACAGGCGCCAGAGGACGGCCGCGTTCTCCCAGTAGGCGGCGGCGATGCCGTGGCCATCGGGACTGAAGGCGGCGTAAGCGACCCCGCCGAGATCCGCGCCCAACACCAAGAAGGAGTCGCGAACAGGCGCCCCGCCCGCGCTGGGTCGATCCCACACCCGCACCGTGCCGTCGCGCGAGGCGGTCAAGATCCAGCGCCCGTCGGGACTGAACTCGGCGTGATAGATACGATCGAGGTGGCCTTCGAGGGCGGCGAGCAGC
>JBGSTR010000523.1:0-4588 GCA_041736365.1 Chromatiaceae bacterium
GTTGTAACGCAGCCGGGCGCCGCGCGGGGCGTGCCCCGGCGGCCGTAGCGCCGTTCACCCAAAGGGTGCCTCCCGAGTTGCTGCTGAACTTCGAGAACCTCAGATGCTTACATGTATGACGAAGCGGTCAACTGCTCTTTCCAGGTTTAACGACGCCAAGCGGGCGTAACGCGCAAAGAAATCCTTGGCGCGCCTTGGCGAGGGTCTCGCCGGTCCTCCGATCGGCCGGGAAGGCTGGTATCCAGTACCCACCAGCGAACGACGTGTTTCGAGTATCATGCGGCCCTGGCTGCCGGAGGGCTCGGCGCGGGTGCGCCAAGTCGAATCGGATTTACGTTAGGGCCCGGGCCGCGCAGTGAACGGACCCCGCCGCGGCCGAGACATCCAGAGGTACCCCTTTGTTCGAGCTCATGCAGGCAGGCGGATGGCTGATGGTGCCGATCGTCGCCTGCTCGATCGTCGCGACCACCATCGTCGTCGAGCGCATGTGGACTTTGCGCCGGCGGCGCATCATGCCCGACAACCTGGTGAGCCGCATCTGGCAGCTCTATCGCCAGAATCAGCTTACCGACGAGCGCGTCGAAGAGATCCGCGAGGGCTCGGCCCTGGGACGGATGCTCGCGGCTGGTTTGATCAACCGCAACCATTCCCGCGAGGTCATGAAGGAGGCGATCAACGACGCCGGGCGTCAGGTGATCGCCGACCTCGAGCGATACCTCAACACCCTGGGCACGGTTGCGTCGGTGGCGCCGTTGCTGGGTCTGCTCGGTACCGTGTTCGGCATGATCGATGTGTTCAGCGTGATCATGAATGCCGGCGTCGGCAATCCCGCGGTGCTGGCGGGCGGCATCGCCAAGGCCTTGATCACCACGGCGGCGGGGCTCTCGGTCGCCATCCCCAGTCTGATGTTCCATCGCTTCTTCGATAGCCGCGTCGGCAAGTTTGCGATCGACATGGAGCAGCAGGCATTGCGTTTGGTGGAGGTCATGAAGGGCGAGCGCGAGGAGCGGGGAGAGGCGGAATGAACCTGCGTCCGCATCGCCGGCAGCCGGTTGACATCAATCTGACGCCCCTGATCGACGTGGTGTTCCTGCTGCTGATCTTTTTCATGGTGTCGACCACCTTCAAGGACGAGGTGCGCCTGCGTGTCCAGCTACCCGAGGCGCAGGGCGAGGACGCGCCGGCAGCGGAGCCGGAGATGATCCGCCTCGTCATCGATCAGGGCGGCCGCTACTACGTGGATGATCAGGCGGTTGCGGACACCAAGCCGATCACCCTGGTGCACGCGCTGACCGGCGCGCTCGGGGAGCGCCAGGGGCTTGCGGTCCTGATCCAGGCGGATGCCAAGACCCCGCACCAGGCGGTGATGACCGCACTGGACGCACTCGCACAGGCGGGTCTGGTCCGCGTCGCCTTCGCGGCGACCAGGTCATCCGACGCCTCGCCATGAGCGGCGACGACAATCTGTCGATCTCCGGCGCACGGAAGATCTACACCCGTCTGCTCAAGTACGCCAAGCCCTATTGGCGCATGTTCGCCGTGTCTATCGCCGGCATGCTGATCTACGCGTCCACCGAGCCCATGTTTGCGGCGATGATGAAGCCGCTGATCGACGGTAGCTTCGTCAACCGGGACGAGAGCGTCGTGCGGACCATGCCCCTGATTCTGGTGGGCCTGTTTCTGGTGCGCGGTATCGCCGGTTTCATCAACGACTATTGTCTTAGCTGGGTGGGTCGCCGCGTGGTCGCGGATCTACGCCAGCAGATGTTCGAGCACCTGCTGCGCGCGCCGACCCGCTACTACGACAACAACGGCTCCGGTCAGATCCTCGCCAAGCTGACCTACAACGTGGAGCATGTCGCGACCGCCGCCACCTCGGCGATCACCACCCTGGTGCGCGACGGCTTCACGGTCATCGGCCTGATGGCCTATATGCTGTATATCAACGCCGTCCTCTCGGCGATCTTCCTGCTCATCGGGCCGGTGATGGCCGGTGCCGTGAAGTACGCGACCAAACGCTTCCGCCGCTACAGCCGCCGTATCCAGGATCGGGTCGGCGAGCTCACCCACGTGGCGCAGGAGGTCATCGACGGACATCGGGTGGTCAAGGCGTTCGGAGGCCAGCATCAGGAGGCCGAGAAATTCCGGCGCGTCAACGAGAAGACCCGCTCGCTGCAGATGAAGATGATCGCGACAGAGGCGGCGAGCGTGCCTTTGGTGCAGCTCATCTCGGCGCTGGCCATCGCGTTGATCGTCTATCTCTCGACCATGCAGGGGTTAAAGCAGGGGATCTCGGTGGGCACCTTCATGTCCTTCGTGGTGGCCATGGGCCTGCTGATGCCGCCGGTAAAACGGCTCACGGGGGTGAACGCCCACCTGCAGCGAGGCATCATTGCGGCCGAGAGCCTGTTCGAGCTCATCGACTCCGAGCAGGAGAACGACTCGGGCAGACACCGGCTCGGGCGCGCTCGCGGTGCGATCGAGTATCGCGGGGTGAGTCACCGGTATTCCGACGACAAGACGCTGGCGATCGACGATCTCGACCTCGTGATCGCCCCCGGCGAGCGGGTGGCGCTGGTGGGGCGCTCCGGCAGCGGCAAGACCACGGTGGCGAGCCTTCTGGCGCGGTTCTACGACCCGACCGGCGGGGAAATCCTGGTCGACGGTGTTCCCGTCCGCGAGCTTGTCTTGACCGACTTGCGCAGCCAGATCGCACTGGTGAGTCAAGACGTGGTGCTGTTCAACGAGAGCATCGCCAACAACATCGCCTACGGCCAGGCGAAGCCGCCGTCGAGCGAGGAGCTGGAGCGGGTGGCCGCCGCAGCTCACGCCCTGGATTTCATTCGCGGCCTGCCGCAGGGCTTCGATACGCGCATCGGCGACCGCGGCGTGCTGCTTTCTGGTGGCCAGCGCCAGCGTTTGGCGATTGCGCGCGCGATGCTCAAGGACGCGCCGATTCTGATTCTGGACGAGGCGACGTCCGCCCTCGACACGGAGGCGGAGCGGCACATTCAAGCCGCGCTGCAGGAGCTCATGGCCGAGCGCACCACGCTGGTGATTGCCCACCGTCTGTCCACTATCGAGAATGCCGATCGGATCGTCGTGCTGCAGGACGGCCGCATCGTCGAGCAGGGACCGCACGCCGAGCTGCTGGCACTCGGTGGCTACTATGCCCGGCTGCATCGACTGCAGTTTCACGATTCGGTCGCGGCGCCGGCCTGACGAGGCGTCGCCCGGCCGGCGGCTCGCCGACCCGGGCGGAGGTATGTCTTGAGGCTCGACCCGACGCCCCTCTGGTATGGTCGTCACCCGCTTGCAAGGCTGTCGGCGTGGCTGCTGGCGCCCTTGTCGTGGCTCTACTGCGGCGTAATGCGGCTACGCCGACTCGGCTACCGCGCCGGGTGGCTGCGCAGCTACCGGCTGCCGGTTGCGGTGGTGGTGGCCGGCAATCTCACGGTCGGGGGCACCGGCAAGACGCCGCTGGTGCTGGCGCTGGTGCAGCTGCTGCGGGAACGCGGTTGGAGTCCGGGCATCATCACCCGCGGCTACGGCGGTAAATCCGAATCCTGGCCGCAACGGGTGCTGCCAGACAGCGATCCCAACGAGCTTGGCGATGAGCCGGTCCTGCTCGCGCGTCGCGCGGGGTGCGTGGTTGCCGCGGGACCGGATCGGGTAGCGGCCGCTCGCTTGGCATTGCGCGAGGGGGCATGCAATATCCTGATTGCCGACGACGGCCTCCAGCACTATCGGCTGGCGCGGGACCTGGAGATTGCCGTCGTGGATGGTCAACGCGGTCTCGGCAACCGCCGCTGCCTGCCGGCCGGACCCCTACGCGAGCCGCCGGAGCGCTTAGTCGCGGTGGACCTGATCGTGAGCAACGGCGGCAGCGACGGCTACCGCATGCATCTGGTCGCGGACTCGGCCGTGAATCTACGCGACGCCACGCTGGAGCGCAGCCTGGCCGAGTTCAGCGGCCCCCAAGGCGTCACCGCGGTGGCCGGGATCGGCAACCCCGGGCGCTTTTTCACGTTGCTGCGGGGGCTCGGTATCCGGGTTGACGAACGGCCCTATCCGGACCACTACCGTTTTTCGGCCGCCGACTCGGCCGACTGGCCGCCGGGCCCGGTGTTGATGACCGAGAAAGATGCGGTCAAGTGCGCTACCTTTGCGGGCGCCGACCACTGGGTTGTCCCGGTGCAGGCCGAGCTCGACCCGGCCTTCATCGATGCGTTTTTCTCCAAGCTCGAGGACCTCACCCTTGGATAAGAGATTGTTGGATATCCTGGTTTGCCCCCTGTGCAAGGGGCCGCTCTACTACGACAAGTCAGCCCATGAGTTGATCTGCCGCGGCGATCGGCTGGCCTACCCGATCCGCGACGAGATCCCCGTGATGCTCGAGGACGAGGCGCGCACACTTGGCGCGGACGAAGAGGTGCCCAAGGCGTGACCACCCACGACTCCGCCGCGCCGCCCGTGCCGCGCTTCAAGGTCGTGATTCCCGCCCGCTATGGCTCGACGCGGCTGCCCGGGAAACCGCTGTTGAGCATCGCCGGTCGGCCGATGTTGCAGCACGTGGTGGAGCGCGCGC
>JBGSTR010000548.1:0-10063 GCA_041736365.1 Chromatiaceae bacterium
CTATCGAGCCGGCGCCGCCGGAGGCAAAGCCTGCGACCCCGCGACCGGAAGAGCCCCCTCGCCCCGAGCGAGATCCCGAGCCGGTCGAGGCGGCCGAGAGCGTCGAGCGGCGACCTCCCCTCTATATCGTTCACATCGCACCCGAAATGGCCCCGGTGGCCAAGGTCGGCGGTCTCGCCGACGTGGTGTTCGGCCTGACGGGGGAGCTCGCGATCCGCGGGAATCACGTCGAGATCATCCTGCCGAAATACGACAACCTGCGTTACGACCAGATCTATGAGCTCCAAGAGGTCTACCAGGACCTGTGGGTTCCCTGGTACGACGCGGCCATCCACTGCACGGTCTACTTCGGGTTTGTGCACGACCGTAAGTGCTTCTTTATCGAGCCCCACTCCCGCGACGAATTTTTCAATCGCGGCAAGATCTACGGCTGTCCCGACGACGTGCTCCGCTATGCCTTTTTCTCGCGCGCCGCGATGGAGTTCCTGTGGAAGTCGGGCAAGCACCCGGACATCATCCACTGCCACGACTGGCAAAGCGCGTTGGTGCCGGTGCTCCTCTACGAGATCTACCAGCCGCTGGGCATGCTCCACCCGCGGGTATGCCTGACCATCCACAATTTCGCCCATCAGGGTGTCACGGGTACGGAGCTGCTGCGCGCCACGGGTCTACACCGCCCGGAACGCTTCTTCCACTACGATCGGTTGCGCGACAACCGGAATCCGCAGGCGCTCAATCTGCTTAAAGGCGGCATCGTGTACTCGAATTTCACCACGACGGTGTCGCCCCGCTACGCCTTCGAGACGCGCGACCAGGGCCAGGGCTTCGGGCTCGAGCCCACGCTGCACACCCACCACATGAAATACGGCGGCGTGGTGAACGGCATTGACTACGACGTCTGGAACCCGGAGATCGACCCTCACCTCCCGGTGCATTACGACGTCGAGCACCTCGAGGGCAAGTACGAAAACAAGCGTGCACTGCGCCAGCGCGTGATGCTTGCGGACAACGACAAACCGATCGTCTCGTTCATCGGCCGCCTCGATCCTCAGAAGGGTCTCGATCTGGTCCGCCACGCGATCTTCTACGCACTCGAGCACGGGGCGCAGTTCGTGTTGCTCGGCTCCAGCCCCGACCCCGCCATCGACGCGGACTTCTGGGGCCTTAAGCGCATGCTCAACGAGAGCCCGGACTGTCATTTGGAGATCGGTTTCGATGAAGACTTGGCGCACCTCATCTACGCCGGGGCCGATATCATGCTGGTGCCGAGCCGCTTCGAGCCCTGTGGCCTGACCCAGCTTATCTCCCTTCGCTACGGCAACGTACCGGTCGTGCGCGCCGTCGGCGGGCTTGCGGATACGGTATTCGACAAGGATCACTCCCACCGGCCCCTGCACGAGCGCAACGGCTATGTGTTCAAGGACTACGACCAGCGGGGTCTGGAATCCGCGCTGGAGCGTGCCATCGCCTGCTATTTCAATCACCCGGACCATTTCCGGGAGCTGATGAAGAACGCGATGCGCAGCAATTACTCCTGGGACGTTCCGGGACAGGACTACTTGAACATCTACGATTACATCCGCCAGCGATAGGCATCGACCAACCCCCGCGAACGATCGCCGCGCACCGCAACACCCGCGGCGCGGCGCTCGCTCATCTAAAGGACCGCGATGAAGATCTACAACCTGTTCCCGCTCCTCGCCGGGCCACTCAACGACTGGCGGCCCCACCTCGAGCGGGCCGCGGCCATGGATTTCGATTGGGTGTTCGTCAACCCCATCCAACAGCCGGGCGCCTCCGGAAGCCTGTACTCGATCGCCGACTACTATCGGATCAATCCCGCCCTGTTGACCCCCGGGTCGCGCAAGCGGCCGGACACTCAGGTCAAGGAAATGGTCGCGCAGGCCGATCGCCTGGGTCTGCGCCTGATGATCGATCTGGTGATCAACCACTGCGCCATCGATTCCAAGCTGGTCACGGAGCATCCGCAGTGGTTCGTCCGCGAGGACGGCCGGGCGGCGCATCCCTTCTGCGTGGAAGAGGACGGCAAGCGCGTGGTGTGGAGGGATCTCGCTCGCTTCGACCATCGGCATTCGCCCGACTCCGCCGGCTTGGAGCGCTATTGCGGAGACGTTGTCGAGCACCTGGTCGGACTCGGCTTCACCGGTTTCCGCTGCGACGCCGCTTACCAGCTCCCGAGCGCGGTCTGGAAACGGCTGATCGAGCGCGTCCGGCGCAAGCATCCGTCGGTGGTGTTCGTCGCCGAGACCCTGGGCTGCACACCCGAGCAGACGGCCAAGACCGCATCCGCGGGCTTCGACTACATCTTCAACAGCTCCAAGTGGTGGGACTACTCCAGCCCGTGGCTGATGGAGCAGTACGAGCTCACGCGGCGGATCGCGCCGTCGATCAGTTTTCCGGAGAGCCACGATACCGAACGTCTATTCAGCGAGTCGGGCCGCAACGCCGACACCTTGAAGCAGCGCTACCTGTTCGCCGCACTGTTCTCGTCCGGGGTCATGATGCCGATCGGCTATGAATTCGGCTTCACCGAGCCGCTTCACGTGGTCCGCACCCGTCCCCGGGACTGGGAGACATCGAACCTGGATCTGACCGACTTCATCGCCGGCGTGAACCGCATCAAGGACGCCCACCCGGTGTTTCGAGAAGAGGGGCCGATCCGGCTGCTGGATCACCCCAACCCGGACATTCTCCTGCTCGGGAAGACCGCGACGAAGGGCGGATCGGAAGCCCTGCTGGTGCTGAACAAGGACACGTACAACCGGCAATACTTTCGCAGCGAAGACCTCTATCGGGAAATCAAGGCACCGCCGCCGCTGCTCGACGTCTCGCCCGAGTGGCCGATGGACTATCTTCCGACCCCCTTCGAATACGAGCTCGCACCCGGGATGGGGCGGGTGATGGTGACGCGGCCTCGCTGAGGCCCCGACGCGAGCGATCCATGGGGAATTACATCGAGGCCCCCGGCGTCGACTTGGCTCGCCGCTTCGGTGGTATTGCCCGGCTCTATGGCGAGCAGGCACTGGCGCGTTTCGCGGCCGCCCGGGTGTGCGTCGCCGGAGTCGGCGGCGTCGGTTCCTGGGCGGTGGAGGCCTTGGCGCGCAGCGGAATCGGGGCGCTGACACTAGTGGATCTCGACCACGTGTCCGAGTCGAACATCAACCGCCAGCTCCCGGCGCTGGACAGCACGCTCGGCCGCGCCAAGGTGGCGGTGCTGCGCGATCGGGTGCTTGATATCAATCCCACCTGCCGCGTGCGGCTGATCGAGGACTTCGTGGCACCGGACAATCTGGCGCAAATCCTCGACCAGGGTCCGGACGACCGCTTGGATCAAGTGCTCGACTGCATCGACGGCGCACGCGCCAAGGCGGCGCTGATTGCGCACTGCCGCCAGACCCGGCTGCCGCTGATAACCGTCGGCGGGGCTGGTGGTCAGGTCGATCCGTTGCGCATCCGCGTCACCGATCTCGCCGCCAGTGCGCACGATCCGCTCCTGGCGCGCGTGCGCCAATTGCTGCGCAAGGAGCACGGCTTCAACCGCGACCCTAAAGGTCGCTTCGACATCCCCTGCGTCTGGTCCGACGAGCCGCCGACCCTGCTTGCCAAGCTTGCGCCGGACGGCGGGACGACCGCCGACGGACCCCGAGCGCGGGACCTTAGCTGCGCGGGCGGGTTGGGGTCGGCAATGACGGTGACCGCCACCTTCGGGCTCGTCGCCGTGGCGCAGGTGCTCAAGCGGCTGGCCGAACCGATCCCGGAGCTGCCCCAGTAGCAGCTTCCCGTTCGGGAGGCACGATCCTCCTCCGGCGCCCACGCCCGTGTCGCAGGCGGTTGTCCGGCACGGCATGCTTTCTGCGTTTCAGTAGCTCGAACCCCCCCAGCGCGGCAATCGAAACACGGAGAAGCGCATGAAAAACCGAACCTGGATCTTGATCCTCGGTGCCTTAACCCTACTGGCGACGGTCGCCCTAGCCGAGGAAGGCCAGAGCGCGGCGGATCTCTGGAACAAGACCAAGATCGTGACCGCTTACACCTTGAACACCCGGATCAACCCCTTCGACCTGGAGGTCGAGGTGCGTGACGGAACCGCGTTTCTAACCGGCACCGTACGCACCGAAGAGGAAAAACAGCTAGCCGAGCAGCTAGCCCTGTCGGTGGAAGGCATCGACAAGGTAAACAACGAGATCCTGCTGGACGCAAACATCCCGCAAAACCAAGCGCGCTTTGATCTTTCGAGAGCGGTTTCCGATGCCAACATCACCGCAATGGTCAAGTCGCAGCTCCTCTGGAACGACCTCACCCATGCGCTCAAAATCAATGTTTCCACCAACAACGGCGTGGTCACCCTGGCCGGGCCGGTGAGCAGTGAGGAAGAGGCGGAGGAGGTGCTGCGAATCGCCCAGCGCACGCGGATGGTCGAGGGCGTGGATAATCAACTCCAGGTTGGACCCCAAGCCGCGGCGGCCGACAGCGGCCGATAGCGGCCGATGTTCCGTTGCGCTCGGTTAGGGTTGCACGGTTCCCGGTTAAGCTCCGGTCGATGCCCGACGGTGGATATGGCACGCCGACGGTGCATTTCGCCCGAGCGCCCCGAGCACTACGTCATTGCATTGCGTTGACCGGCCTTAAACCCACCACTGATTGCTTCCACCACCATGCCCTATCGTTTCAAGCGTAAAGAGAATGTATCTGTCGGGGTCCGACGCATCGTCGCAGAACGCTGCGACAAGGCCGCGGCAGAGCTCTCGGGCGAAAATCCGGACATCAACGACGGTGTTCACAGCGCCCGCAAGTCTCTCAAGAAGATCCGTAGCCTGTTGCGACTGGTGCGCGAGGCGCTGGGAAAGGAGCGTTGCCAGCAGGAGAACCAGCGCTTTCGCGAGGCCAAGAATCGGCTGTCCTCGGTACGCGACGCCGAGGCCATGATCGAGACGTTCGACGCCTTGGCCGAGCGCTACCCGAGTGTCGGCGAGGGCTCGCCGATCACGCCCCTGCGCGACGCCCTGGTCGAGCGCCGCCGGAGAATCGCCGAAGAGGCATCGGATCTTGAGCGGACCGCGCTCGAGGTGGCGGACGGCCTGCGCGAGGCCGCGGCAAGCACCGCCGATTGGAAACTCTCCCGCACCGGCTTCGCGGCTCTAAGCGACGGTCTGGAGCGGCAATACGCGAAGGGCCGAAAGGCGATGAAAATGGCCTTCGATAAGCCATCGGACGAGCGCTTCCACGAGTGGCGCAAGCGCGTCAAGGATCATTGGTACCACATGCGACTGCTGCGCAAGGTCTGGCCGGCGATGACCGCCGCGAGGATCGACGAGCTGTCGCGCCTGTCGGACCTGCTCGGCGACGACCACGACCTGAGCGTACTGATCCACACGCTTGAGCAGGAGGGCAGCGACCTCGCAGGGGATACGCAGACCCTAGCTTGCCTCGCGCTGCGCCGTCAGGACGAGCTGCGCTCCGAAGCCCGTCTACTCGGCGCCCGACTGTACGCGCAGGAGCCGGACTGCCTAGCGGACGAGCTTCGGGATTATTGGAAGATCTGGAGGTCGTAGCCGCGTTGACCAGACTCGAGTGGGCAACAAAAAAGCCCGCGTATACGCGGGCTTGAGTTGGCTGGGGGACAAGGATTCGAACCTTGGTTAACGGAGTCAGAGTCCGTGGTCCTGCCGCTAGACGATCCCCCAAATCGCGATTGACTGCTCTCGGCCCCGCGTCGCGAGGCCGGGTCGCAATCAGCGCTTGGAGAACTGCGGACGCTTACGCGCCTTATGCAGGCCGACCTTCTTGCGTTCAACCTCGCGCGCATCGCGGGTAAGAAAACCGGCGCGACGCAACGGCGAGCGCAGCGCTTCGTCGAAGGTAACCAGCGCGCGGGCGATGCCGTGGCGGATCGCTCCGGCTTGACCGGTGGTGCCGCCGCCGAGGACGGTGACGCGCACATCCACCCGGTTGACCATACCGACGGTCTCCAGCGGTTGGCGAACGACCATGCGGGCGGTCTCGCGTCCGAAATAGCTGTCCAGCGGACGGCCATTCACGCTGATGTCACCGGAGCCGAGGGTCAGAAACACCCTCGCAGCCGATGTTTTGCGGCGGCCGGTGCCGTATTGAGTCTCCGACATGCTTCTATTTCCTAAACGTTGAGCTCAAGGGCCTGGGGCGCCTGCCCCTGATGGCCGTGATTGGGTCCGGCGTACACTCGAAGCTTGCGGAACATCGAACGCCCCAGGGGTCCGCGCGGCAGCATCCCCTTGACGGCCAGTTGGATGGCACGCTCGGGTGCGGTCTCCAGCAGCTTGGCGAGATTCATCGACCGCAGATTCCCGACATACCCCGTATGGCGGTAGTACATCTTGTCGTCCAGCTTCCTGCCGGTCACGCGGACCTTCTCCGCATTGACCACGACGATGTAGTCGCCGGTATCCACGTGCGGGGTGTATTGAGGCTTATGCTTTCCGCGCAGCCGGCGCGCCAATTCGCTCGCGAGCCGACCCAGCGTCTTGCCGTCGGCATCCACGAGGTACCAGGCGCGACGCACCTCCGCCGGTTTGGTACTAACAGTCGTCGTCATGTACAGGGACTCCAAGTGGCCGGCCGTTCAGCGTCAGGCCTGGCCGAGAAAGACCGCGAATTCTACGTGATGGCGCCCGGGTGCGCAACCAGGCCGAAATCGCGAATAAGATCATCGCTTCGGGCCGCTTGAGCGGACGTGTTTTCCAAGCTCGAACCGGCCCGTCGCGCCCCGACCATCTCCGCTTCTTTAAGGATAGGTGTAGAGGTTCACCCGCTGCGTTCGGTCGAGGTGACCACCGTTGAGCGTGCGCCGGCAGGTGAAACCCTCGTGGAGCAGCTCGCGGTGGCAGCGCGGATTCTGATAGATCAGGGTAACCTCGCGCTCGCGGCGCCGAACCGAAGCAACGATATTGCGCGCGACCTCGGCCAAGACGGGTCCCGGAAATGGATTGAAGAGGAAGAACAGGTCGTAGTCGTCGAGCTCGTGCCCCAGCGCCTTGGCGTTGGCCTGATGCAGATCAACCCCTTCCAGTCCGTGCTTTTTCAGGTTGTTTCGGCACACGGCGTGGAGCTTGGTGGAGAGCTCGACGCCGCCGATCCTCTTAAAAGGATGACGCGAGGCCAGGATCAACGCATGGCCCTTGCCGCTCCCGAGGTCGAAGAAGCTTCGCTGGTCGGTGGATTCGACGTAACTAAGCGCATGCTCGAACGTCCGCCGCGACGTGCGCTCGTGCCAGAGCCCCTCCTCAAGCGGAAACTCCATGTGCTTGTCGCTGCGCACGTCGACACCCTTGAACAGCAACAGATAGTAGTTGCTGACCAGCATCTTGAGCTCGTAATAGATCCCGTGCACACGCCGCGCATTGACCTTGGCCGCGGCCAGGCCGCGGGCACGCGGCGACGAATCGCCATCTCGATCGTTCATATTGAATCCGAGAAACCACAGGCTTCGTTGTGAGGTGAGCCGCCGCCGGCGACGCACCTTCGAGCGCCGCGGCCGGGCGTATTGTTCCCATTGCCGGCCGTAAACGCCAGCCCCGCCGCCGGCTCCAATTGAGTTTGCCCGCGCCCGCGTCTATTCTTGCCGATTCGCATTTTTTGCCGAGGCCGCCCCAATGAGCGCCAAGACACTCTATGACAAACTCTGGGACGAGCACGTCGTCCGCGTCGACGAACATGGCACGGCGCTGCTCTATGTCGATCGCCAGCTGGTGCACGAGGTCACGTCGCCCCAGGCCTTCGAGGGTCTGCGCCTGGGCGGTCGCAAACCCTGGAGCGTGAGCGCCAACCTGGCCGTTCCGGACCACAATGTCCCGACCACCGACCGTCATCTGGGCATCGCCGATCCGGTCTCGCGAATCCAGGTGGAGACCCTGGAGGCCAACTGCGCCGAATTCGGGATCACGCTGTTCGCCATGGGCGACGTGCGTCAGGGCATCGTCCACGTCGTCGGCCCGGAATCGGGATTCACGCAGCCGGGGATGACCATCGTGTGCGGCGACAGTCACACCTCGACCCACGGCGCCTTCGGGGCGCTGGCGTTCGGCGTCGGCACCTCCGAGGTGGAGCACGTGCTGGCGACCCAGTGCCTGATCCAGAAGAAGGCCAAGTCCATGCTGGTCAGCGTCGACGGCGACGTGGGCCCCGGGGTAACGGCCAAGGACATCGTGCTCGCCATCATCGGCGAGATAGGCACCGCGGGCGGCACCGGCCATGTGGTCGAGTTCGGCGGCGAGGCGATCCGCGCCCTGTCGATGGAAGGCCGCATGACGGTGTGCAACATGACCATCGAGGCAGGCGCCCGCGCGGGCCTGATCGCGGTGGACGAGAAGACGGTCGAGTATCTGCGTGGCCGGCCCTTCGCCCCCACCGGCGAGTTGTTCGAGCAGGCCGCGGACTTCTGGCGGACCCTGCATAGCGACGACGGCGCGGAATTCGACCGCGTGGTGCGTCTGGACGCCGCCAGCATCCGCCCGCAGGTCACCTGGGGGACCTCCCCCGAGATGGTGTTGCCGGTGGACGGCAACCTGCCGGACCCGGACGAGATCCCCGATCCGGTAAAGGCCACGAGCATCCGCCACGCGCTGCACTATATGGGGCTGGCGCCCGGAACGGCGATCACCGACATCCGGCCCGACAAGGTGTTCATCGGCTCCTGCACCAACTCGCGCATTGAGGATCTGCGCGCCGCGGCGGCGGTGGTCAAGGGCAGGCGCGTCGACTCGGGGATCAAGCTCGCAATGGTGGTCCCCGGCTCCGGGCTGGTTAAAGAGCAGGCGGAGTCTGAGGGTCTGGATCGCATCTTCCTGGAGGCGGGATTCGAGTGGCGCGAGCCCGGATGCTCGATGTGCCTGGCGATGAACGCGGACAAGCTCGAGCCGGGGGAGCGTTGCGCCTCCACCTCCAATCGCAATTTCGAGGGCCGGCAGGGCCAGGGCGGGCGCACCCACCTGGTCAGCCCCGAAATGGCGGCCGCGGCGGCGGTGACCGGCCACTTCGTCGACGTGAGGGAGCTCTAAGCCATGCGACCATTCGAAAACTTCACGGGTGTCGTGCTGCCGCTGGACCGGGCCAACGTCGATACCGACGCGATCATCCCCAAGCAGTTCCTAAAGAGCATTCATCGCACCGGATTCGGCCCGAACCTCTTCGACGAGTGGCGTTATCTCGACCGCGGAGAGCCGGGGATGGACTCCAGCGGACGGCCCCAGAACCCGGATTTCATCCTCAATCACCCGCGCTACCGGGATGCCAACATCCTGCTCGCCCGGCACAACTTCGGCTGCGGCTCATCGCGGGAGCATGCGCCCTGGGCGCTGGCGGACCACGGTATTCGGGTAATGATCGCACCCAGCTTTGCCGACATCTTTTTCCAGAACGCGATCAAGAACGGCCTGTTGCCGATCCGGCTCGACGCGGCGATCGTGGACGAGCTGTTCCGCCGCGCCCTGCAAGACGAGGAGCCGCTGCGGATCCGCATCGACCTGCATGGGAAGTGCCTGCACCCGGAAGGCGGCGAGCCCTTGTCCTTCGAGATCGACCCGTTCCATCATCACTGCCTGGTGAACGGACTGGACGACATCGGGTTGACCCTCCAGCACGTCGAGGAGATCACCCAATTCGAAGCGCGGCGCCGGGCCGAGCGACCCTGGCTCTTCGGGTGATTTTTTTCTTGTCGCTTAAGCTCGAAAATGCCGGGCCATCCCTGACCCGGACGGGAAACGCGAACAATCAGCGTTTCTCCGGGGAACACTTCCAGCGACCGGGACGCGCGGACCATCGGCGCGTACCGGCCTAGATCCCAAGACTTACGCGCCCGGAACCGATTCGGGCGTCGGAGCTAGCTCAATGACCAAGCAGATATTGGTTCTGCCCGGAGACGGCATCGGACCCGAGATCGTGAACGAGGCGCTGAAGGTCCTGCGCGCCCTGACGGACAACGGCGAGGTGGCAATCGAGCTGCGCGACGGACTGGTGGGCGGCGCCGCCTACGACGCGGCGGGCGACCCGCTGCCGGAGCAGACACTCG
>JBGSTR010000573.1:0-4431 GCA_041736365.1 Chromatiaceae bacterium
ACCCGTGCTCGAGCGCCCGGTGTCGCGACCGCCGCGCGGCGTGCGCGCCCGGCCATTCAAAATGCAGGCAATCTCCCAACAACACAATGGGTTGAAGATGGAATCAAGAATCGTCGCAACTACGCCATTCGAGGGACAGCGGCCGGGTACATCCGGTCTTCGCAAGAAGGTCAGGGTGTTCCAGCAGCCCGGCTATCTCGAGAATTTCGTGCAGGCCATCTTCGATACCCAGTCGGAGCTTGCCGGCGGCCTGCTCGTGGTGGGCGGCGACGGGCGATTCTACAACCGCGAGGCGGTGCAGATTATTTTGCGTATGGCCGCCGCCAACGGGGTCAACCGGGCGCGCGTCGGCCGCGGCGGCATCCTGTCCACCCCGGCGGTCTCCTGCGTGATCCGCAAGAGCAACGCCCGGGGCGGCTTCGTCCTGTCGGCGAGCCACAACCCCGGCGGCCCGGACGCGGACTTCGGCATCAAGTTCAACGTCGCCTCCGGGGGTCCGGCGCCGGAATCGGTTACCGAGGCGATCTACGCACGCACCGGCAGCATCGATCGCTACCGCACGCTCGACACCCCCGACCTCGATCTCGATCGCATCGGCACCTCCACCTTGGGCGACATGCAGGTGGAGATCATCGATCCGGTCGCCGACTACGCGGAGCTGATGGAGTCGCTGTTCGACTTCAACGCCATCCATCACCTCTTCAATTCCGGCCAGTTTCGGATGTGCTTCGACGCGATGCACGCGGTCACCGGACCCTATGCGGTCGAGATCCTCGAGAATCGTCTCGGCGCGCCGCCGCGCACGATCATCAACGGCGTGCCGGAGGAGGACTTCGGCGGACATCACCCGGATCCCAACCTCGCCCACGCCCAAGAGCTGGTGGCACTCACGCGCGGACCCGACGCAGTGGACTTCGGCGCCGCGTCCGACGGCGATGGCGATCGCAACATGATCCTCGGCAAGGACTTCTTCGTCACCCCGAGCGACAGCCTGGCGGTATTGGCCGCGAACGCCCATCACGCGCCCGGTTATCGCGACGGAATTCGCGGTATCGCCCGCTCGATGCCGACCAGTCAGGCGGCGGACCGGGTTGCGGAACGCCTCGGCGTGGAGTGTTTCGAGACCCCGACCGGTTGGAAGTTCTTCGGCAACCTGCTTGATGCGCAGCGCATCACCCTGTGTGGCGAGGAGAGCTTCGGTACCGGCTCCGATCACGTGCGCGAGAAGGACGGACTCTGGGCGGTGCTGTTCTGGCTGAATCTACTCGCGGTACGGCAGCAGAGTGTCGCGGAGATCGTGCGCGACCACTGGCGGCGTTTCGGCAGGAATTTCTACACCCGCCACGACTACGAGGCGGTCGACAGCGCCGCGGCAGAGGGGCTGATGGACCACCTGCGCATCCTGCTTCCGGAGCTACCCGGCAAACGGCTCGCTGACTACACCGTCGAATATGCCGACGATTTCGCCTACACGGACCCGATCGACGGCAGCCGCTCGGAACGTCAGGGCATTCGGATCGGCCTGGAGGGTGGCTCGCGGATCGTCTATCGGCTATCCGGTACCGGCACCGAGGGGGCAACGTTGCGCGTCTACCTGGAATTCTTCGAGCCCGACCCGAGCCGGCACGACCGCGACACCGCCGAGGCCATGCAGCCACTGACCCTGATCGCCCGCGAGCTGGGTCAGATCGAGGCGCGCACCGGCCGCGTCGAGCCGGACGTCATCACCTGACGACCACATCGCTTCCCGGGCGCAGGTCCGGGGAGCGATCGCGGCAGCTCCGAGCACTCGGCAGCAACGACGATCCCGCCCCGGCTTGTTTTGCCGCCTGCTTGCCGGGACCGGAAACGTGTCCCCGCTCGCAAGCCCCGCAAGAAATCCCAACCAAGTCCCAACCCGAAATCCAGCACTCGGGTAGCTTAGCAGTACCCCATGGAGCCGCTTTGGCATGAAGCTCGGATCAGCTTCATACGGGCGGATCGGATAATCCCCGGGGCCCAGGGAAGGGCGAACAGCCCGTGATCGCAGTACTAGATCAACGTCTAAGGGGGGACCATGAGTATCGACATCCTTCACGCAACGGCCGAGCGCCGTTTGGAGATCGTCATCGCAGGCGATCTCGATCTGAGGTTGACCGCAGGGATATTGGAGGCGGCGCAACTGGTTGAGCCGGGGTTGAACGTCTGCATGATTGATCTGGCGGGCGTCCAACGCGTCTTCGATTCGGGGGCCGCATTGCTGCGTTTGCTCCTGGCAAAGCTGGAAGACTGCGACGTGCCCGTGGTGGTGCAGGGCGAGGTACCGACGCGAGGCGTCCCGATCGAATACGCCTACTGATCGAGCCCTCGCCCACGTTTCGGGAAGCAGCTGAGCAAATACCCACCCGGAAATCGATTCGCTCGCGGTCCGAGAGGCGAGACTCTCGGACCGCGCCGATTTCTTGTCGTTCGGGGCGCCGGATAATGCCGGGCCATTCCTGGCCCTAAGGCAGCGTCACCGGCGAGACAAACCCCTCCGGCTTGACCGCTAGGACCGACGTGCAGGTGGACTTCAGCACGTCCTCCGCCGTGTTGCCGATGAAGAGCCCCGGGATGCCGGTCCGCCCGAGCGTACCCATGACGATCAGGTCCGCCGCGGTCTCGGCGGCGCGCGTTGCAATGACCGCAGCCGCCTCACCCTTGACCAACCCGACATTCGGGTCGCCGCTGGACAACCCGTAGGGATGCAACAGCCCATCAAGCGACGCTCGGCGCGCATCGATCATGCGCGTCTCCAATGCATCGACCTCGAGCGCCGAGATATGTGCTCGACCGCTGCGCAAAAGTGATTCGCCTTCCAGCCGCCAGGCGTGCACCACCTCGAGTCGGGCCTGCTCGCGGGCACTGAGCGAGGTCGCAAGGTCCATCACCAGCCGGTTCAGCCCGGCGGAATCGGCGGCTCTCGGGTCGACCGCCGCCAGCACGGTGCGATACGGATGTACAGCACCGGGGCGATCGATCCATACCGGGCACGGGCACTTGCGCAGCAAATGCATATCGTCGCCGGCGAAGAGCTGGGCGGCGAGTCCTTCGAGCGTCGGACGCGCGGACTTCATCAGCAGGTCGTAGCCATTGCGCTGCACGGCGCGGATTACCTCTACGAAGGGGGTCCCGGTCTCCACCCGCGTATAGACCAATGTGCCGGCCCCGGCATAAGGCGCGGTCAGCGCCTCGAGCTCTTCCAGTCGCCGCGCCCGCAGGGCCTCGCCGAGCTTGATGCCGTAGCGCTGCTCCAGGTCGATGTCGATGGCGACCTCGGCGGTGACATCCATCACCGTCAAACGCGACTCATTGTCGTCGGCCAGCGCTACGGCCCGCGACAATCCTGCCGCGTCGGCGTCGGGGCTGTCGGCAAAATAGAGGATGTTCTTAAACCGATTCACGGGGTTATTCCTCCGAGGGGTCGGGGCCGCTTAGGGAGACGCTGATTAAAGCCTTCCGTGGCTTTAAGCAGCTCGCGATCCGAGAGGCGCGACTCTCGGATCGCTCCATTTTCAAGCACTTGCGGTGCTTGAAAATGCCGGGCCATCCCTGGCCCGGACGGGGAACGCTTTAAATCAGCGTTTCCCTAGATCGCTTCATCGGCGGCGGAGGACATTCCGCACGCCCGGTTTGCCGGCACGGCGATGTCCATCAGCCGCGGGTTGTCGAGCACCAGGCCGTTCATCAGATCGACATAGGCGCGCTTGTCGGGGACCTGGAGCCGGGGATTCCAGCGCTTCTCCTCGCCGATCGTGCTCACGGTCATCCCGTTGTAGTCGTGGGCGGGATAAACCAGCGTGTCCTCGGGAAGCTTGAGCAGATTGCCGAACAGGCTGTCGTACTGGGCGGCCGCGTCGCCGTTCTGGAAGTCGGTGCGTCCGGTGCCCCGAATCAACAGCGTGTCGCCGGTGAAAACCCGGTCCGGAAGCCGGAAGCTATAGCTGTCGTCGGTGTGACCCGGTGTATACAAAACCTCCAGCGCCAGGCCGTCGACATCGACCTTCTCGCCCTCGCGGAGCTTCACCGATACACACTCGGCGCTGGCCATCTCGCCCATCCCGGTGGCGCATTCGGTGCGCTGTCTCAACGCGCCGAGTGCCGTGACATGGTCGGCGTGGATGTGCGTGTCCACCGCGAGCACGAGCCGCACGCCGAGCTCCTGCATCAGCTGCAGATAGCGCTCGGTGCCCTCCAGCACCGGGTCGATCAGCAAGGCCTCCCCGCCGGCACGCCGGGCCAGCAAATAGCTGTAGGTCGAAGAGGCATGGTCAAACATCTGTCTGAAAATCATAGTCATACGCTCCATACATCGGAGATGGCTGGAATATTCGCCGAACCGCGATCGCGGTTACGGTCGAATCATTGCCTAGCTCATGAAATAGGGGCCGGCGGCGAAATCCGAAGCGTCGC
>JBGSTR010000606.1:0-1688 GCA_041736365.1 Chromatiaceae bacterium
CTTGCAGGCTTCCAAAGTGCGGCTGCGCACCTCGGCCTTAACCGCGGGCACCGACGGCACGCTGACGCTCAGCTCGTCGACGCCCAGGCCGACCAGGATGGCCACGGCCTGCGGATCGCTGGCGATGCCACCGCAAACGCCGACCCACTTGCCGTTGGCGTGGGCACCCTCGACGGTCTGTGCGATCAACCGAAGCACCGCCGGGTTCATCGCGTCGGCCTTCGATGCCAGCGCCGGGTGTCCCCTATCCATGGCCAAGGTGTACTGGGTCAGGTCGTTGGTGCCGATCGAGAAGAAGTCGACTTCCTTCGCGAACTGCGCCGCCATCACCGCGGTCGACGGCACCTCCACCATGATCCCGACCTCAATCGAATCTCCACCTCCGAGCTTGGCCCGCTCCTCGTCCAACACGCCCTTGATGGAACGAATCTCGTCCAGGGTCGCGATCATCGGGAACATGATTCCCAACCGCCGAGTCTTCGCGACCCGCAGGATGGCCCTGATCTGCGTGCGCAGGATCTCCGGCCGGTCGAGGGAGATGCGGATACCGCGCACACCGAGAAACGGATTCTCCTCCCGCGGCATGGGCAGGTAGGGCAGTGGCTTGTCGCCGCCCACATCCAGGGTGCGGATGATCATCCGCCGGTCACCCAGGGCGGCCGCAATCCCCTCGTAGATCGCGAATTGCTCCTCCTCGGTCGGTGCCGTCGCCCGTTCAAGATAGAGAAACTCCGAACGCAGCAGCCCCACCCCCTCGGCGCCCATCTCGACCGCCTTGCGGGCGTCCTCCTCGCCCCCGATGTTGGCAACCACCTCGACCCGATGGCCGTCGGATGTCACCGCCGGTTGGTCCGCCGTGGCCAGGTCGGCCTTACGTTTGGCCGCGACCTTTTCCCTCAAATCCTTGATCCGCGCGACCTCCGCCGGATCGGGGTTCAGCCGCAGGGTGCCGCGGGCGCCGTCGAGGATGACCGGCGTCCCGTTCTCGAGGTCCAGGGCGCGCGGCTCGATGCCAGCCACCGCGGGGATGTCCAGCGCCCGGGCGATAATCGCGACATGGGACGTGGCGCCGCCACCGACGGTGCAGAAGCCGAGCACCCGCGTACGGTCGAGGCTTGCGGTATCCGAGGGTGTCAGCTCTTCGGCGACCAGGATGGTGTCCGGCGGCAGCTCCGGCTCTTCGGGCGGGTGGCCGGTAATGATTCCCAGCACCCGGCGCCCAACGTCGCGCAGATCGTTCGCTCGTCCCGCCAGCAGCTCGTTGCGCAACTGTGCGAGGCGCTCCGCGTGGGTGGTATAGGCGCGCTGCCAGGCGAACCCGGCGCTCTTGCCCTTGGCAATGGCGCTCTCGGCAATGTCCAGCAGGTCCGGGTCGTCGAGCAGCTCCTGATGGGCCGCGAAGATCGCGGCCTTGGCGGGGTCCGCCTGGGAATGAAGCTCGGCCTGCAAGGCCTCGAGCTGCACCTTGGCAAGATCCATCGCGTCATCGAGGCGGCGGCGCTCCTTGTTGGGGTTCTCGCCTTCCTCCTGGACCTGGATCTCCTCGCGGCGAAGCTGAAACAGCTTGCCGACCGCAAGCCCGGGGGAGGCCGAAACGCCGAGCAGCAGGTTCGGGTCGTCGGAGCGCTGCCGCGGTGCCGGCGCCGCGTTGATGCCGCGCGTCACCGTCGCCGGTGCCTGCGCCGGTC
>JBGSTR010000624.1:0-2405 GCA_041736365.1 Chromatiaceae bacterium
GGTCCAGGTCAGCAACAAGGCCCCAAGCAGTGCCGCGGCCAGCGCCGCCGCCTGGACCGCCCAGCCTTGCGGCTCCCAGCCCAGGGCGTCCGCCGCAATCACCCCCAGCCCCGCGACTTGGGCGATGGCGAGATCGATGAAGACGATCCCGCGGCGCAGGACGTGAATCCCCAACGGGACATGCGTGGCCAGCACCAGCAACCCCGCCAAGAAGGCGGGGCCGAGGATCGAAAGATCCAGGGCTTCGCTGTTCACTTTGCCGCCTTGAGCAGAAGGTCGATCATTTCGTCGAACCAGGCGAAGAGGTCCTTGGATGCCTCGTCGCCGCCAACCGAAAACGGAAGAACGACCACCGGTATACCGGCTTTTTGCCCGAACCACTCGGCGGCGCGCGGGTCGTTGTACGAGGCGCGCACGACCATCCGGGCCGGGTTGATCTTCTGCGCGGCGAGGAGCTCGGCGAGGTGGCCGGTAGTAGGCTCGACGCCGGGCTTGGGTTCGAGTGTCCCCGTGACCTGAACGCCGACCCAGGCGAATAGATAGCTGAAGCCCTTGTGGTACTCGACCACGGGGACCCCGCGCAACGGCGCGATGCGGCCCTGCCAGCGTATCAGGGCCTGATCCCAGCGGGCGCTGAAGTTGGCGAAGCGCGCCCGATAGGTTGCCGCGCTCCCCGGGTCGATCTCGCCGAGGCGCTGCGCGAGTGCCTCGGCGACCGGCGCGATGTTGCGCGGGTCGGTTTGGATGTGTGGATTGCCCATGGAGTGGATGTCGCCGGCCGCACGGTCCAGGCGGCTCGGAACCTCGATCATCCCGACGTAGCGGCTCGCCTCGAAATTGCCGGGGCGATCGCGCTGGATTTTCGCGTTGCCCGACTCGCGAAGCAGCAGCGGTAGCCAACCGATCTCCAGCTCGGCACCGGTACAGACCAGGAGATCGGCCCGGCGGGCAGCGGCGATCAGGCTGGGGCGGGCCTGGACATGGTGGACGTCCTGCTTGGCCGTGGTCGCGACGTAGACCTTGGCGTTGTCCCCGGCAAGCTCGGCGACCAGCGCCCCCCACTCCGGCTCGCACGCGAAGACGTTGACGGCGGCCCAAGCCGGGACGGCGACCGTGCCGAGGGCGGCAATCAGAACCAGACGCAAGAGTTGCTTAAGCATGGCGATCTCCTACCAGGTATGGGCGCCGTGGGCGCCGAGGCTCATGATGTATTGGAGGTAGAACTGGTTGTCGGTGACCCCCCGGCGGGACTCGTCGGAACCGTATTGGAGACGGAAGCGGCTAAATTCGCTCGGGGCCCAGTCGATCATGCCGGTGAGGGCCGAAGGGTTGTAGGAGGCGAGCAAGGGGAAGTCGGATGCCGACAGGGCGCCGGAGTCGACTAGGCCAATGTCTGGATTGCCGCTGTCGAGCTGACTATAGCGAACGCCGACACGCCAGCGCGGCATGAACTGATAGACCGCCTGGGCGTACCAGCCATTCTGGTTTGAGGAATAAGGACCCGCCAGCGGATCGCCGGCCGCTCCGTCTGCATCGAAGATCAGGGTGCCGTCCTCGTCGCGCTGGAAGTACTCCCCCTGGAGCTTGAAGTTGCGCCTGGTCGGATCGCCGTCGGGCGCCCATTTCCAGACCAAGTCAGCGATCCAGAGCCGGCTGGTGCCGCTGAAGGCGTTCGTCACGACCGTGTCCATGCTGTCGACGTCCTCGTACGCCCGATCATTCGGGCTGCCTTCAAGATAAGAGATACCCGCGCGCCAGCTATTGCTCTCTCCGATATCGCCGCCAAAGTGACCGAATAAGGTGTAGAGGTGAGCGCCATTGAGGTTGTTGTCGGTGCCGGGGAAGTTTTTGCCTCGCCCGAGCTCCCCTCCCAGCTCGACGAACAGCTCCGTGGGCGCCACCCATTTGAGCTGCACGCCGTCGTCGGCGAGCTGCCCTCCCAGAAACGCTCGGTAGGCTAACGGCGAGTCCACGAAGTCCCAGGCATGCCGGTGCTGGGAATTGAGATACCCGATGTCCGAGTAGAACCGACCGCCCTGCGCGGTGATGCCGTGCCCGAGCGCGGAAGTCTGGAAGTAGGCGTTCTCCACCTCGACCTCGCCTTGTGGCTGGAGGGCGGCGGTGAAGTAGCCCGACAACCAGGGGTCGATGGAGCCGCTGATGGCCAGCTCGGTCTCGGCGATGCTCAGGCCGCGATCCCCGGGGCCCACCTCCGGCGGCGTCATGAAGCCGCCGATACGGTACGTGTCTGGATCCTGAGAAAAGTCGGCATAGGTGCCCTGCAGGATCAGCGAGATCGCCGGGTTGAAGGCGTTCGGCCGTTCCTGCGCGGGCGGCGCCACCGACACGCTGTCCGGCGCCGGGGGTGCCGTCATGGGCGAGGACTGGGCGACATCCTGGCGGGT
>JBGSTR010000655.1:0-4575 GCA_041736365.1 Chromatiaceae bacterium
AACCCGCAGCCCAGCACGACCGCGCGGCTGCCGAAGCTCTGCACCAGCCAATAACCGGCGGCGAAGGTGCCCGCGATACTGCCGACTGCGGCCAGCGCGTGCATCCGTCCGAGCACGTGTCCGGTGCGGGCATCGAGGCGCAGGGCGAGCGTGGTCAGGAGTGGGGTGACTACGCCGATCAGCATCGCCGGGACGAAGAACAATACGGCCACGATGACAAAGCTCGCGCCGAGCAGGCTCATGCCCTGCGTCTGCACCAGGCGGCCGACTGTGCTCAGCAGGGTCAGGCTGAGGATGCAGTAGATGCCGCCGGCGGCGAGCACCAGTCCAGCGCTGCGCCCGTTTCCCCCGGAGTCCGCCCAGCGCCCGCCAAGCCAGTTGCCGAGCGACAGACCGGCCAACACGACGCCGATGATCGCGGTCCAGGTGTAGAGCGACACGCCCACGTAGGGGGCGATCAACCGCCCCGCGACGATCTCGAGCACCATCAGCAGCGCCGAGCTGATGAACACCGCGGCCGCATAGCCGAGCAGCGGCAGGCGCGCGGCCGCGTCGGTTACCCCGTCTGGCTTCATGGTGGAATGGCTCCGATGGCTTAGCGGCCGGGCAGTCTGACAGCGCGCGGGCGCTTGCGCAACGCGGTGGCCGGTGGGTCGATCGGCGCCGGTCAGCCGCTGCCGAGCTGGTCGAGCAGCAGTTTTCCGGACACCAGCACCGAGGAGACCACGAGCACCGGGCGCACCAGTCGGGCTCCGTGACGCAGCACCAAATGCGAGCCGAGCCAGGCCCCGATCAGCTGCCCGAAGGCCATGATCGCGGCAGTCGCCCAGGCGATGTGACCGCCCGCGATGAAGAACAGCAGGGCCGCCAGATTGCTGGTGAAGTTCAGCAGCTTGCTGTGGGCCGTGGCGCGTCGGAGGTTGTAGCCGAGCAGCGCGACGTAGCCAATGGCGAAAAAGGTTCCGGTTCCCGGACCGAAGAACCCGTCGTAGAACCCTACCCCAAGGCCCACGGTCAACGCGAACAGCGGCTTGCCGACCCGCTGGCGGGCGTCCAGGTCCGAGACTCGGGGCGAGAGCAAGAAGTAGAGCGCGAAGCCGATCAGGAGTCCCGGAATCAGGCGTTCCAGGAAGGCGTTGTCGATGCGTTGCACCAGCCAGGCACCGGCCGCCGCGCCGGCGAACGTCCAAGCCACCGCGGGTGCGGACTCGCGCAGGTCCACCGCACCTTTGCGGATAAAGTTGTAGGCTGCCGCGCCGCTGCCGAACACCGCCTGGGCCTTGTTGGTCGCGAGTGTCTCCACCGGACCCAGCCCGGACCAGAGCAGCGCCGGGATCGCAATCAGTCCGCCTCCACCGGCGATCGAATCGACGAATCCGGCGATCAGCGCGACCGCGAACAGCAACGTTGCCGTATCGAGCGCGAGCGTCACTCCGACGGACGCGCGGGTGCCCCGCTCATCCCGCGTGGGACCAGTTCACGATGCCCAGCTCGGCTGTGATCAGCACCAGGATGCCGAAGGCGATGCGGTACCACGCGAAGATCGTGAAATCGTGACCGCTGATGTAGCGCAGCAATCCGCGCACCGCGATGAATGCCGCGACGAACGAGGTGATGCCGCCGACGACGAACATGGGTATGTCATTCACGCTGAGCAGGTCGCGGTGCTTGTAGACATCGTAAAAGGTGGCCGCAAACATGGTCGGGATGGCAAGGAAGAACGAGAACTCGGTTGCCGTACGTCGTTCCAGACCGAAAAACAGGCCGCCGATGATGGTCGCACCCGAACGCGAGGTGCCCGGAATCAGCGCCAACGATTGGGCGAATCCCACCTTAAGCGCGTCCTTCCAGGACATATCGTCCACGCTGAAGACCCGCACTCGATGGTCGCGACGCTCGGCCCAGAGGATCAGTAGGCCGCCGACGATGAACGCGGTGGCGACCGTGATCGGGTTGAACAAATAGGTCTTGATGGACTCGGCGAACAGCAGTCCCAGGATCGCCGACGGAATAAACGCGATGATCAGATTGAGGGCGAAACGCTGCGCCCCGGGATCGCTCGACAGGCCCATGACGACCTGTAGGATCTTGGCCCGATATTCCCAGACCACGGCCAGGATGGCGGCGAGCTGTATGGCGATTAGAAACACCTGGGCGCGCTCGTCGTTGAAGTTGAGCAGGTCCCCGGCGATGATCAGGTGGCCGGTGCTGGAGACTGGGAGGAATTCGGTCAGACCCTCGACGATGCCGAGTATGGCGGCCTTCAACAACAGGATGAGATCCATCGGGGCCTCTGGCTTGGGGGTGTAAAGGGCGGCGATTATACCCGCCGCGGTGGGGATTTCGCTAAGGACTCGCGGATCGAATGCCATCCCGGCGTTTTCGACGGTTTGCGGAGCGAGAGGCGCAATTCGCGGACCGCTCCATCTTCAAGCGCTTAAGGCGCTTGAAGATGTCGGGCGATTCGGGTTGGTAGCGAAACTCCTAACCGGCGTTTCCCAATAGTCATGATGTCGTCGGGCGCGGCATGGTGCTACGCGCCACGGCCCGGCGACGGCGGGGGTCCGGTTGAAAACCACTCGCCGGCCCGCTAGCTTAGCGGATCTTTGTGAAGTTGCAGGCTGCGCCTCCCGATGACTCTCGCTCTCGACGCCCAAGGGCTGACCAAGACCTACCGCAGCGGATTGCAGGCGCTCAAGGGCGTAGATCTGAGCGTCGCGGAGGGGGATTTTTTCGCGCTGCTCGGCCCCAATGGGGCGGGAAAGAGCACCCTGATCGGCATCGTGTCATCGCTGGTGAACAAGACCGCGGGGCGGGTGGAGGTGTTCGGGCACGACCAGGACTTGGACCCCGAGGGCGTGAAGGCCTGTATCGGACTGGTACCCCAGGAGTTCAACTTCAATCTGTTTCTGCCCGTCATCGAGGTGGTGTTGAACCAGGCCGGCTACTACGGGATCGCCCGGCGCGAGGGTAGGGTGCGCGCCGAGCGCTATCTGCGTCAGCTCGATCTTTGGGACCGACGCGACACCGAGATGCGCCAGCTCTCCGGGGGGCTCAAGCGCCGGGCGATGATCGCCCGTGCACTGGTCCACGAGCCGCGCTTGTTGATCCTCGACGAGCCCACCGCCGGTGTCGACATCGAGATCCGCCGCTCCATGTGGACCTTTCTTAAAGAGCTCAACGCCACCGGTACCACCATTATCCTCACCACCCATTATCTCGAAGAGGCGGAGAGCCTCTGCCGCAACATCGCCATCATCAACCATGGCGAAATCGCGGAACGCTCCAGCGTGGCGGATCTGCTGGGTACGCTGCGAACCGAGACCTTCGTTCTGAACCTCAAGGGGCGGGTGTCCGAGCTGCCGCAGCTCGGCGGGTTCGTGCTCCAGCACCTGGACGACTGCACGGTCGAGGTCGAGATGAGCCGCGAGCACACCATCAACGGCCTGTTCGACGCCCTGTCGCGCAACGGCATCGAGGTGATCAGCCTGCGCAACAAACAGAATCGGCTGGAGCGACTGTTCCTCGATATGGTCGACGCACGCCGCGACTCGGTCGAGGGCAACGCGTGAGCCGCTGGCCGAAATACTGGGTTGCGTTCGAGACCATCCTGACTAAGGAGATCTTGCGCTTCTCGCGGATCTGGGTGCAGACGGTGCTGCCGTCGGCGATTACGACCGTGCTCTACTTCGTGATCTTCGGCAAGCTGATCGGCGATCGCATCGGCACCATGGACGGACTGCCCTATTTGGACTTCATCGTCCCCGGACTGGTCCTGATGGCGGTGATCACCAACTCCTACGCGAACGTGGTCTCGTCCTTCTACAGCAGCAAGTTTTCCCGCTACATCGAGGAGCTGCTGGTCTCCCCCGCCCCCAACTGGGTGATCCTCGCGGGCTACGTGTTCGGCGGCGTGGCGCGAGGCTTGGTGGTCGGGGCGGTGGTGCTGGCGGCTTCCATGGCGTTTACCCATATCCAGGTCCACAGCTACGCGGTGACTCTGTTGGTATTCGTGATGACCGCGATGCTGTTTTCGCTGGGCGGCTTCATCAACGCGATCTACGCCAACAGCTTCGACGACATCTCGATCGTGCCGACCTTTGTCCTGACTCCGCTCACCTATCTGGGTGGCGTGTTTTACTCCATCCAACTGCTGCCGGAGCTGTGGCAGCGGGTGTCTTTGGCCAATCCGGTGCTCTACATGGTCAACGGCTTTCGCTACGGCCTGTATGGCGTCAGCGACATCCCGCTTGGCGTCGCCTTCGGCACCATCGCGTTTTTCATCGTCGTCTTGACCGTTTTCAGCCTCAGCCTGCTGCGTCGCGGAGTCGGTATAAAGACCTGAGCGATGGCGCTCGCGACTTGTCGCGACGAGCTCGCGCGCTTGACGGAGGTTGTGCGCGGCGCCCGCAAATGGGACCATTGCGAGCCAGCAAATTCATTCTCGCGATTCTCTAAGTCCCCGATGTATCGAGTTTTCCATTGCCTGCCCGAGGGGTCCGTGTCGAGCACGCGCGGAACCGGCGTCGCATCCGGCAACCGCGGCCGCGGGGTCGGGACATGACCCAACGCGGC
>JBGSTR010000669.1:0-2332 GCA_041736365.1 Chromatiaceae bacterium
CGGCGGACGAGGTCCTGGCGCTGCATGGCGCCACCATGGGCACGACCTACAACATCAAGATCGCGGGTTGGCCCGCGGACTCCCCGCCGGAGCCCCTACAGGAGGCCATCGACCGGCGGCTGGAGGCGATCAATCAGGTGATGTCGACCTATCGCCCGGAGTCCGAGCTTTCGCGCTTCAACGCCAATATCTCGACCGACTGGATTCCAGTTTCGCAGGAGCTCGCCCAGTTGGTCGACGAGGCCCGGATGATCAGCGATCTCAGCGGCGGCGCCTTCGACATCACCGTCGGTCCAGTCGTGAATCTATGGGGCTTCGGACCCGATGAACGCCCCCCGGAGCCGCCGGACGAGCGGGCCATCGAGGCCGCGCGCGCACGCGTCGACTATCGCAAGCTCGAGGTGCTCACCACGCCGCCCTCGCTGCGCAAGTCCCGACCGGACATCTACCTCGATCTGTCGGCGATCGCCAAGGGCTACGGGGTGGACGAGGTCGCGCGCCTACTGGAGCGCGCCGGGATCCAGCGTTATCTGGTGGAGATCGGCGGCGAGGTGCGGGGGAAGGGACTCAAGGCCGAGGCGACCCCGTGGCGCGTGGCGGTTGAACGGCCCGACCCCGCGGTACGCGAGCCCTATCGGGTGGTCACGCTGCGCGACGCGGCGATGGCGACCTCGGGGGACTACCGCAACTTCTACGTGAAGGACGGTCACCGTTACTCGCACACCATCGACCCCAGCACCGGGCGTCCGGTGACGCATACGCTGGGCTCGGTGAGCGTGCTCGATCCCGAATGCGCGCACGCCGACGGTCTGGCCACCGCACTGCTGGTGCTGGGACCCGAGCGCGGTTTCGAGCTGGCGGAGTCCAACAAGATCGCGGCGCTGTTCATTTCGCACCAGGGCGATCGCTATACGCAGCAGGCAACCACGGCCTTCGATGCGGTCGATCGGGAAAGCGGCGGTAATTGATGGGGCGGTCCGACCGGCGCGCGGGGACCGCTGGACTTCAGGATGTCCGCGAGAGGACCGACACGCCGGCACCGGATCCGGATCAGCGCCGCGCCGCCTCCGCTGGTTGCCGGAACGGCGAGCGGCGAACTACCGATCGCGGCCCCCGGCGATACGCCGATTCAATGCCTTCCCGGCATTTCATCAAGAGGTGCCGCGCTCGGACCGCTCCATTTTCTTTTCGCCAACAACGCGTGAAGAACGCCGGTCCGTCGCTGGCCGGGACGGGGAACGCAATAGATCGTCGTTTCCCTAAAAGTTCCCGCTTTCTTGGTAGTAATTAGGAGAGTCCTCGACAACCATGCAGTTCGGCACCAGCCTGAATCGGTAGCTGCGCCCGGGCTTGACGTAGTAGCTCCGGCGGCACTCGTTGAGTCCAATCGAGAAGTCGAACAGATATTCGCCCGGATCGATGCGGAAGCTGAACGCCTGATTGCGGCCGAGCCGATACACCTCCCGGCCGTCCAACCGAAGCGTCATGACCGAAAACAGCCCAACCAGAGAGCCGTCGCGATAGAGGGTCATGTTTGAGGCCTCGTTCGGGCGTGTAACCGCCGGCAGCGGTCCCGTCTGTCCGGTCGCGCATCCCGCCACGGTCAGCGCCACGGCCAGCAGCAGAATTGCCGTCCTGATCATTTTGTAATCCCCTTGCCCAGAGACATCCTCGACGCGCCACCGCATCCGCGATTCTGCCCGTCGATCCCACCAAGCGCAATTTCCCCGAGCACGGATTACCGGAAGCCGCAAGCGCACCGCCCGCGTCACTCCGGCGGCGGGCGCGCGTCGGCGGCATCCGTATAGCGGTCTCGCGCGGCCTTCGCGCGTTCGAAGATCGCCAGCAGACGCTCGCCATCCCCACCGCGTATCGCCGCGGCGAGGTCGTTGATCTCCGCCCCGAAGCGAACCAGCATTCCGCTCAACGCGTCGCAGTTGGCGATACAAATGTCCCGCCACATCACCGGATTCGACGAGGCAATCCGCGTGAAATCCCGAAAACCGCCCGCGGCATAGCGGAAGATTTCATCGTTCTCGCGCATGCGCGCCAGTGAGTCGACCAGACCGAAGGCGAGCATATGCGGAAGATGGCTGGTCGCGGCGAGAACCTCGTCATGGTGTGCGACCGACATGGTGGTGACCTCGGCCCCACAGGTTTCCCACATGGCGCTCACCCGCGCCGTCGCGCTCGGGTCGGTCTCGCGCAGGGGTGTGAGGATCACCCGGCGCTGTTGGAACAGGGTCGGGAACGAGGCCTCGACGCCGCTGCGCTCGGTGCCGGCGATCGGATGACCGGGGACCAGGGACGCGGGCACCGCACCGAACGCGGC
>JBGSTR010000710.1:0-2019 GCA_041736365.1 Chromatiaceae bacterium
CCGTCGTTCCAATCGCCGGAGCCCATGAGCGGCAGGCCCCGGGCGCCCACCCGGGCGAGGCCGCGCCGGATCGCCCGCACGCAATGTCGGTATAGGCTCTCGGTATCCTCGGAGCGGCCGGGCAAGTCGTAGTAGGACTCGTCCGCCGGGTCCAGCGGTCGGCCCGCCAGATATGCGACGGGCTCCTCAAGCACCCCGGTGTCGCCGGTACAGCGCACATAGCGGCAAGTGCCCAGGGCCAGCCACAGGTAATCGTCCGAGCACTGGCTGCGTACCCCGCGACCGGAGGGCGGGTGCCACCAGTGTTGCACATCGCCCTCGGGGAACTGGCGACCCGCGCACAACAGCAGTTGCGCACGCAGCAGCCGCGGCTCGGCGTGCACCAGGGCCATTGCGTCCTGTAGCTGGTCGCGGAAGCCGAAGGCCCCTCCCGACTGGTAGTAGCCGCTGCGCCCCCACATCCGGCAGGCCAGGGTCTGGTAGAGCAGCCAGCCGTTGGTGAGCACATTGAGCGACTCGTCCGGAGTATGAATCTGCACCGCGCCCAGGGTGTGATTCCAGTAGTCCCAGACCGCCTCCAGGGCCCGGCGGGCGGCGTCGCTGCCGCGCAAGCGCTGCACCAGTGCGGCTGTATCCTCGCCCCCCGGCGTGCCTCCCAGGCCCAAACGGAAAACGATCTCTCGTTCCTGCCCCTCGCCCAGATCGAAGGGCACCTGGAGTGCGGCGCAGGGGTCCAGTCCGGCGCCCGCCCGACCGGACAGGTGGGTACGCGACAGGGCCTCGGGACGCCCCAAGTGGCCGTTGCGGCCGATGAATTCGCCGCGGTCGCAGGTGTAGGTCCGCGGCTCGTCGTCCACGTCGAAAAAGGCGACCCGGTCGGGAAACTCGCTGTTGTAGGGGTTGCGCGCATAGAGTGCGCCGGTGTACGGATCGACTTGCGTGCTCAGGTGCATGGCCGTCTTGGACCGCAGATCGCCCAGCACCCACTCCACGTAGCCGGTGGCGGACAGCCGGCGCGGCCGGCCGGACTCGTTGCGAACCACCAGCCGCGAGAGCTTGACCGGGGCATCCACGGCTACATAGACCCACAGCTCCGAATAGATGCCGCCCTCGGTGTGCTCGAACACGCTGTACCCGAAACCGTGACGGCTGACATAGGGGGTGGCGCCGCGACAGGGCAGGGGGCTGGGCGACCAGTAGCGGCCGCTCTCCTCGTCGCGCAGGTAGAAGGCCTCGCCGCTCGGGTCGGATACCGGGTCGTTGTGCCAGGGAGTGAGGCGAAGCTCGTGGGCATTCTCGCCCCAGGTGTAGGCGGAGCCGGCCTCGGAGACCACGCAGCCGAACTGGGGGTTGGCCAGCACGTTGACCCAGGGCGCCGGCGTGAGATGCCCGGCCCGGGTGGTGATGACGTACTCGTGCCCGTCCGGGGTGAAGCCGCCGATACCGTTGGCCAGGATGAGGTCGCGCTTGTGCGGCTCGCCGGCTTCGGCGGACTCTTCCTCGGGCTCCCGCGCCGGGACCAGGAGCGGCACCCGCGGCGCCGGGACCAGGCGCTCGAGCTGTTCTGCGAGAGTCCCGCCACTGTCGCTCAAGGTGGCCCGCGCGACGGTCAGGAACAGGGTGCGGTCCTCGTCGTCGATCTGTTCCAAGGAGCGCACGAAGATGCCCCCCGGCCGCTCCATCGCTTCGGTGTCGAGGCCCACCGCTATTAGACCCAGGATGCGGTCCTGCAACGCTTGCCGGTAGCCGGCGTGGTCCTCGTTCCAGATCACCAAGTCCACCGCCAGGCCCTTCAGGCGCCAGTAGGCATGGGCCTGGACGACCTGGCGCACCAGCTCGATGTTGGCCGCATCGGCGATGCGCAGCAGGACGATGGGCAGGTCACCCGAGATGGCATAGGCCCAAAGCCCCGATTGCCCGCGCCGGTTGCGCATGAGCACCTCGGCATCGGCGCGCAGCCCCGCCTGGGAGTAAAGGATCGCGCCGGCCAGGCGGGCGTAGAGCTGGGCGTCCGCCGCG
>JBGSTR010000732.1:0-8809 GCA_041736365.1 Chromatiaceae bacterium
CCCGCGTGCCCACCACGGGGGCCGCCGTCCCTCATGGGGGCGCGGCGAGCGGGTCGCACCTGCTCCCCCCGATCCCAGGTCCTGCCGGCCTCCCACACCCGCTGAACCTGACCATTCTCCATCACGTACTCAACCTCGCTGCCTTCTAAAGCCCGAGCGTTCTGTATTAGTGCAGCGGCGAGATCTTTACTCAGTTTCGACTCGTTTAGGACCAGAGTCTGGCTGCCCTTTTTGGTGGGCACGTCGATACAGGCTTGAGTACCACTCTTGACCTGCCGAACCTTGATCTTTCCCCTCAACGGTTCACCTGTCATTGACTGCTCCTGTCTCGATGCGCGATAGGACTCGCAGGATGCGCTGCTCCACCACGATCATGTTGCCGTCCTCGCCCGCCGTTCCGGGGGCTTGACCGATGTATTCGCGAATGGCGTAGCCGGCGACTCCGTCGTGAACCGGCTCGCCCGCAATCCCATCGCCATAGCTCAGAATCTGACCATCCAGAGGCTCCAACTCGCGCGTGTCGACCGGAGCGAAACCTTCAGGGACATCTGCACACTCGCTGATCCAGGCGGCCCGCCCCTGCCCTACCGATTCGGCGTCTCGCAACCAGCGCAACTCGCCGGCCGCACAGAACAGGCGCACCTCGTAAACCTGATCAATATCGACGGGTCCAAGGAGATCTTGCCCATCCCACTCGACGAGCTCCCAAACGCGCGGGGTTTGGGCCAGCCCCTGCATGGGCAGGCGGGCGAAGCTTCCCATCAGGCAATCCTCAAGGGTTAGATTCGAGTGTGCAAAGCGGTAAAGGGCTACGTTCATGTTCACTGCGCCGCCTCCGGTTCCTTGGCCGAGAACCATTCCTCCCAGGCGTCGCTGAACGTCGCGATTAGTCCCGCGATGGGACTCGCGTCGATCACGCCGTTACTCACCTTCAGGGTCGCCGAGTCCAGCTCCACCCCCAGCGAGCAGAGGCCCGTCAACTTAATGCAGCTTACTTCCAAGTCCCCATAGCCCCGATTGACACCCCAACCAAGTGGTATGCGGCCCGCGCAAAAGTCCCGCAGAGTAAGCCACAGAAGCGCAAGCTCGGCGAATGGCTCATCCGCAAAATCGACGTGCAGAACCAGTGGAGCCCAAGTGACGCCCATTGGTTCTGCTGCGCTGTAGAGCAGTGACTCCGCAGCCCCGCCCGTCCAGCGATCGACGGCAACGTGCATAGCCAGATCCATTGGCCGCGCTTTAGTTGGCGGCCCCCGCCACGCGTCCTCGGAGCGGTCCAGCTCGTCCCAATGCTCGCTCGACAGGGCAAAATGCGCGTAGCAGGTCTCGAAACCCAGGCGGCCCTTCATCCTGACCCCGGGTTTGGTCCTACCGCGTCCAGGGTCCGTAGGTCGAGCGCGCCCGAACAGGTCGCCTGCGAGGGGGACATTGACCTGCTCGTGGTGTTCCCCGTTCGCCTGATCCATGCCCAGCACCGTGCGCATGATGCGCTCGGCGTGCGAACGCCAGGCACCCTTGATACCCGCTCCCGGCAGAGTCAGCGCCAGATCACCGTCCTCCAGCCGACTAACGAACGGCAGACCGTCTACCACAACACCATCGCGAGCCGACCGGCTCATGAGTGGGCCCTTAGGTTTCCAGTCAATCTCAAGTCGCAAATGTTGGCGTGGCGGAGCCTCGTAGTTGGTCGCTTGAGACTTCCATGCCACTCTTTGATCTTTCGCATCCGCACCGCCGAGCCACGCAAAAATTCCCTCGGGGGACGCCCAATCGCGCTCCGTGCACTTAGCATCAACCAGCTTGACTCGGCCGAAGCCGCGCGTTCCTGCGGCGCCGATGACAAAATCTCCCGATTCAAGTTGTTCGATCAGCCATAACAGCAAACCTCGGAGCTCGTTTACGTCGTGACCTTCGGTAACCTCGACGCTCAGTCGAAAGCCGAAGCCGGTACCCTTGGGCAACACCTCGCGGTCGTACTTGATTCTGTCCGCGGCAGTACCCCAACGGCGATCGATGCCGTTGCCATGCCACGATTCCGGATGAGCCAGCTCGAGGGCCGGCGCATCGTCCACGATGACATGGGAGGCGTTGCCCCGGTCGTTTCCGTCCGCGAAACCCCAGATCGGATCATCCTCGCGCCACTTGTTTAACGCCCGGATCGCCCCGCCAAGGGATGTGCCCGGAATGTAGTAGCGACCAAGCCCATCCGCGGCCAAGGCCATATCGGTGATAGCGCTCTCTTCCGCTCCACCCACGTGTATCGGCGTCAGACTCGTCAACCGCCCCGTCACGGCCAAAGTGTGGGTGACCTTACGCGACATGACCCACCTCCTGGTGTTCCTTGCGCTCGTCAGGCGAGCGGCTGTTATCGTTCAATTGAGTGGAAATTGCCGTGAGCCAGAGCGTTTTGACCGCTTCGACGCGCATCGCGCGAGCCAACGCCGAGGCATCGTGCCCCTTGAGAGCGGTGGGGCCGGGAAACAGGTTCAGCGAAACCCAGATGCTCTCCGCCGACTCCTCCTGGACGTGATTCGCAAGCGCTCTCTTGGTGTCGTCGGGCCACTTGTCGCGACGCTTTTCGTTTCCTTCGACGGCGGTGAGCCAGCTGGCGATGCGATCAAGACCCGCCTGATCATGCACGGATTCCATCAAGGCACGCAGGGCGCCAAGCTGAGTATTGGGCGGGAGGGGCGAGCGACCACTCATCCAGCCTATCCCGCGCCGAAACCCCTCTGCGCATTCGAGCGCCTTGCGACGAATGGCGAGCCGCGCCGCGCGCCGCTGCAGTGCTGCAGAAAAATCGGTCTCCGATGGGTCGTTCACCTCATGCGTCGGCGGGATGTCTAGGTCCATTTCCTGGATTGGAACCTCGAGCTCGGCCAGCAGCTTCGGGTTGAAGACCAACTCGCCGTAGCCCTCGCCGCGCCGCTCTCCAATGCCTGCGGCCTGGACTCGAGCCAACGCCTGCGCGGTCAGGGTTCCGGATACGTGAAAAGAAACACACGAGCCCGGCGCGATGCCGAAACGAGTCGCGCGCCGCATCCGCCAGGCGCTGTTCCAACCGTCATCCCTCCAGGGGCGTAGGTACGCGGATGGCTGCCCCTGAGAGGGTTTTAGCGCCTCCCGGTCTAGACCTAGGGCGACAGCGAGATGTTCTGCGAGCCCGGCTGCGTCCATGACTGGTGCAAGTGCAGCGTCGCGCAACAAGATCGGCGAGACCAGCCACACGGTGAGGTTTCCCTCCTTCGCCTCCGGAGGCGACTGAAGCACCTCGCGGCAGCTCAGGCTGACGCAGCCATAGTCGTCCTTCTTTGCGCGGCCGATTTGCAAGAATTTCGGCGCGATGCTGAGCCAATCCGCCAACGCATCTTCGGACTCGCAAAGCGACCGACTGATCCACAGCTCGGAGACTAGCCGTTGGCCGGGTCGGACGGCCTGGTAGGTGAATACACCGCCGACGGCGCCGGTCGGGCGCTGAGAGTTGTCTTCGATGGTCGCGTGGGTGACGGCGATTCGGTCCACCGAAACCACACGGGCAGGAACCTCCGGCAAGGCGTCCGACGCCACGTACCCGGCGCGTAATTGTTTACGTTGGCGCTTATCAAGCGCCTCGCCACAAAGCTGATTGATGGTGTCGTCTCCTTCCTTGAGCTTGAACAGCGAAGCAGGCACTGGAAACATGCGCAGGCCGCCGGACGCTGGATAGGCGTTGCGCACCTGCACGGCGCCACTCGCCACAGCGGAGGTAGTCCCGGCACCGAGTAAGTGGTGCAGCCATCCATGCAGAGCGGGCAGAAGCAGCGACCCCGGGATGTGGTCTTGGCTTGTGACCACATTGCCGAGCGTCTCGGCCGGCACGATCACGGGCGCCTCCAAGTCGAGGTCCAGCGCGACCACCCGCCAGTCATCCGAGTGCGTCGGCATAGCCACAGCGGGGGCGAGAGCCAGATCGGACCCGTATGTGACATGAGCCGGAGGAGCAGGCGCCTTCTTGAGCTGATCCACCAGCGTTGCGGGTTCATCCCAGCCCGTCAGCGTTAACGTGCAGCGCCCGCTTCCGCGTCGGCGCTTGGCGCCCAACCGTTCGACCGCCAGGGCTCCCGCGGCAACCAACGCCAGCGCGGCATCGCGCGCCTCCCCCGAGAGTCGATTCAAGGCGATCGGGGCTTGCAGCTCGGCGCCCGCCAAAACCGCCTCCTCGAAGCGAAGCATCTGAGATTCGGCAACCCCTTGATCATCCAGCTTCACCCCCGGCTTGATGAAGACCAAAGCCTCCGACATGCCGGGGGTCTCCACGATGGCTCGCCGCAATGACGAACCTAGCGTTGCCGGCCCGACAGACAGGCACGCCTCGCGGGCCGTCGGGTCAACCGTATCTTCCTGGTTGCTGCCGAAGACATGCCTCAGCAGTGCGTGCCACGGACCTTGTTCCTTGCCGGAATCAAGGCCGTAGGCTACCCGCTCGCAACCATCCCGGAGAATGCCGGTGAGTGTCTTGGCCGGGACGTATGGCAGGCCGTCCAGCGGGTGACGACGCACGATGGCATCCACGTGACCGCGAGCGCCCGCGCCCTCTCCGACGTGCCAGTCCGAAAGAAACCGTATTTGAATCTTCAGCGTCTCACTCATGGCGATCCTCCTGTGCGAGCCCGCCCGCCATGACGGACTGATCTTCCCGCGCCGGCCAAAATCCAGCCCCGTTGATCGCGTCGACGAATCGCGTCGAGCATTTCCCTCCGCGCCAGGCGAACAGAGAGTCATGGCCCTCCAGGAGTACGCTCAGGCCCTTCTCGTTGAGCCAACGCAGTTCCCGCAACCGCGCATCTGCGTAGTCCTTGCCTTGGGCGACTGCTGCGCGTAGGGCATGCATCTGGCTACTTGGGAGCCTTGCGCGTCCGGTGTCCGCGTCTTCAGCGTTGAGCGCTCGGAAGCGACTCACCAGTGCGTCGAAGTGATGTTCAGCAGCCCAGGCGGCGCCGGTCTCGGCGGCCTTGCCGAAGCGGTTGTTCGGTGTGACCACGTAGGGACCGCCATAGAGCCGTTGATCGGTATCCTCGGGATGATTTTCCGGCGCGCCCACCGACCCGCACACAGTCATGCGATGGGCGCGGATCGCATAAAGGTCGGTGTAAGACGCATCGAACAGCACATGGAAGTCCAGCGCCGAGGCAGGGAAAGGCGCTGGCGTATCGCCGTCTCGGACGCTGGAAGGAACCTCCCGCTTTACCTGCTTTGCCGACTTAAGGAGCTCCTCGGCCAGGCTGTACGCAAGGTGGAAGGGAAAGTGATGCTTGACCAACGCCACGCCCGCAGCGGCGGAAAGTCTCGGCGCACCTAGTGCGACCTCGGCGATACGTGCAATGGTCGGACACTTCGCCGTCTCGTCCTCGAACGCACGCAAAAAAGTTTTCGCGAAGGGTAACGCGTACTCGCCCTCGACGAGAACGGTCAGGTCGTCCCCAGCGAGGACCAACGGGATCACCGGGATGTAGATGCGTTTACTCGCGCGGCCTCGGAACTTGGACTGGTACGCCTTCGACGCGCCCAACCAGTGAATGTGTTCGCACGCGCTGAAGAACGCGTTCTCCGTAGCGGCCTGTAGCTCGTGCGAGATCAAGGATATGGTTTCGAAGACCGTAGTAGTCGACGCCCCTGTTCTCGAGAGATTGGCAAGATGAGTGCCCAGATCCAGGAAGATTTGCCCCAAGCCATTTCCGTCGGCATGAACCACGCCAAGCCATTGGGTTTCGTCGACGAACCGCTGGAGGCGACCAATGTCGTGCGCAATAAAAAACTGTTGGGCACCCGGAACGCGCCCATGGAAGTTCAGCCGCTCTTTAATATATCGGCTCCAGCTTGGCGCAGCCCGCTGTTTCGCGATGGACTCGGCGGAGAAGGGAAGCGTCTTGTCCCCCTTGCGGCCGAATCCGGCTGCTGGCGAGCCCGAAGTCGCACACGGCTGCGCCCATGGAAGCACGGGGACGCGCGTCGAACCCATGGTTTCTCGGTTTCGGTTGAAGCGTTTGTGCACTCGGTCGATGGCGTCGGCGGCGTCGGTGCCCAGGCTCACCATAGCGCCCGACACCTGCATTCCCGGGGCCTCCTTGAGGGCGCGTCGCGTGACATCCGCAATCAGGCGTTTCCCCAAACCTGCCTCCTTCACCCGGACAAGGGCCTTCCCCGAGGTCGCTAAGATTACTCCCTTCTGATCCGGGGCTAATTCGCGTACCCATTCGCCAACCGTCCGCGTAAGTTGGGACGCACCAACGTTTTCCCTTAAATTGTTGGTCTTGTACAAATAGTGCTGGTTGCCCGAAGTCTCGATCAGCACCAGTACCTGATACTCATCGCCATTGGACGCGGCATTCATCACTTGCGCACTCCCTTGGTTCTAAATGAGGCGCAACTGACGCGCCCTGATATACGTAGTCTTGGCTATCGCGGAAGGGCCGGAGTCGTGGCACATGCGGCAGCGCAGGCGCAGAGCCGGATCATCGCGGTCCGTCCCCAATGACCTGTATTCGCTCCGGGTCGATACGCGGGCCGAAGCCGGCGGGACGGCCGCCGGTGAGGTCGTGGATGTCGTAGGCGTCGGCGAGCGGGCCGACGGACTCCTCTAGCGCCTTGCGGATGCAGGTCTTGCGCTGGGTGAAGAACTGATAGGTCATCGCCTTTGCGGCCTTCATGTCCTGACCCGTGCCCTCGCGCAGGTCGGTGCGGCGGGCGTGCTCCTCGAACTCTTTCAAGTACCCGGCGTAGAGCTGCCGCTCGTCGGACGACCAGCGATCGCTGTTCTTGGCCGGGATGCGCGGCGGCTCCATGCCGCTTCGGCGCCGGTCGGCCAGCCAGCCGTAGAAGGCGAGGTCCGCGGCACCCATCCGCACCACGCTCCCGTCCGCCAGCACCAGGGTGGAGGCGCTGTAGTCGACGGTCACCGCCGGCGGCTGCAACGCCTGCTGCATGGCCGCCACCACGCCGGTGAAGCTCACCGCGCCCTGGGCCAGACCCTTGAAACGTCCGGGCAGGCTGTCGCGCAGACGCACAAAGGGAATCTCCGCCAGCGTCACCTCGGCATCCTTGGCGTCGAAGTAGCGCTTTAGGGGCTCGATGTAGAGGGGCCTCGAACCGGGCGTGGGATAGAAGAAGGCGCGATTGGTCTCGTAGGGCGGCGGCACCAGCACGTGCGAGAGCCGATCCTGCGGGCGCCCGAACAAGGTCAAGGCATTGCCCAGATAGTAGGTCATGGTCTTGCGCCCGCCGGCGAGCGACACGTGCAGGGCCGTGTCCTCCTCGTCCGCCGTGAAGTCCCGCACCATCTCGGTAATCAGGTCGGCGCACGCCTCATGCTCTGCCTGGGTGCGGATGTCCGTCACCGGATTGCCGTCGCGATCCAGGATCACGTGGATGTGGCTGGCGTCGAAGCGGATGCCACTCAGTGCGTAGTCGGCCACGAGCTTGTGGAACCATTCCTCATCCGGCCCCAGGAGGGACAGGCGGGCGTCTTGAGCGCCCTCGGCGGTGGTGATGAGATGGACTTCGGTGGGCACGAAGGGCGGGTCCTGGCGGGCCAGTGCATAGAGCGTCTCGGTGACCACCTGCGGGGTACGGCCGGTCACCATCAGCAGGACACGGTTCGGATAAGCGCAAGGCGGAAGGAGCGGGAAGTTGGCTTTGGTCATTGCATCAGAATCCACGGCGGCTCATTGAAACGGCGACCGGGCGATCCCTTGCTCCCTGGCGCACCATCCATTGGGGCCACCGGTCGGACACGAGCATGCGCGCCTCGCGATCGCGTCGGGGCAGCACCAAAGCTTGTGGTGAGTAGTCCGCCGAGGGGACTTTCGGGGAACGGGAGCCCAACGCTCATCCGCAGCGGCGCCTGCCGCGCGCTGCCGCACCGGCTTGGCCCGGACGATCCGAGCGCCCAAACCCGTTGAGCGAGTACGGATCGCTTCATCGCCCTGTTCCCTTCACCCTTATCTTTCTGTTGTTTCCGGCGGGAGGCTACCGCGACAGAGGGCGCAGTGGTACTGACCTGGATCAACCTTGCGTGGATGGATTGGCTTTCACCCCGCCCAATGCGAATCGACCAATGATTCCGTCGATTTACTCGCCGTACCTCGGAGCGCTACACCGCGGCCAACCCCCGCAGCAGCTCCGACCGTCTCTCCCGTCGTTGCCGCGAACGCGGGGAATGCTGTGGCGGTGGATTCCCTCTTTCGAGGGAATGACGCTTTTGGCGGGACTGACGGCCTTCCGTGTTCCCTCATCCCGCCCGTCAGGGTTCGACTCGATTACGGCAGCAGCACCATGCCGCGACCAACCAGCAGTAGGACCTCCGGGCTATTGAACGTCATTCCCGCGAACGCGGGAATCCAGAACGTGCCGGCGATGGAATCCCGCTTTCGAGGGAATGACGACTCTCGCGGGCGCGTGGTCTTTACGCCATTTTCATCAGGCATGCTCTCTGCCAGGAGCGCAGTTCTTGTACCAAGATGGTGAGTCAGGGTCACCATTTCGCTGACCCCCTCCTTCGGTCGCTGCCTTCGAGCTACTTGCCCGCAACCTCAAGCAGCGCCTTCGGGTTGGTGCGAGCGATGGTCAACAACGTGCGCGCTGCACCACTCGGCTGCTTGCGACCCTGCTCCCACCCCTGCAGCGTGCGCACCAACACGCCGAGCAAGGCTGCGAACTCACTTTGGGACAGGCCAGTCTTCTCACGCGCATCCCTCGCTGGGCTATAGGCGACACGCATCGTGCCAGCCTTCATTTCGCGGACGGACTGAAGCAGTTCGGCGCCAAGATCGCG
>JBGSTR010000735.1:0-4082 GCA_041736365.1 Chromatiaceae bacterium
GAAACAGCATCATGACAACGCCGAATTCGGCGAAATGCTGGATTTCCTGCGTCTCCGAGCCGACCAGGCCGATGACGGGTCCGATGGCGATGCCGGCGATGAGATAACCGAGGACCGAGCCGAGACCGAGACGCTTGGCGATCGGGACCGCGATGACCGCGGCGCAGAGATAGACGAAGGCCTGGAACAGGAGTCCGCTCATCGTTCAGGTCGCCCGGATCAAGGCGTCGAGATTGACGTTCAGCTTCGGAAGATCGCGGGCCTGCTCGATGTCCAGTTTACCGTCGCGCAGCGCCTCGAGCACCCGCACCCAGTCCGCGACGTGGGCCTCGGTTCGCCCCTCGTCCGCTGCCGTGCGCGCTCCGAACAAGGCGAAGGGCGGGAGGTAGATCATGCCGCAGAGCGCGGCCGTCTGCTCGAACGGTTGGAGCAGCTCGCGGATGGTGAAGTGATTGAAACCCCTGGCCTGATACGCGCTCTCGAGCCCGCCCGCGGTGAGTGCACTGAGAAAGATCTTGCCGTGCAGGGCGGTGCCCTTGGAGCCGTAGGCGAAGTCGTGCTCAAGCACGAGATCCTGCCACTCCTTCAGGATCGCCGGGGTGGAGTACCAATACAGCGGGTGCATGAAGACGACGACGTCGTGCTCCAGCAGACGAGCCTGCTCGCGGTCGACGTCGATCTGGAAGTCCGGGTACTCGGCATACAAATCAACCAGCGTGACCCCGGCGACGCGAGCGGTCGCCTGCGCCAGCGGCCCGTTGACCTCGGAGCGCTCGATCGACGGATGCGCGAAAAGAACGAGAATTCGGCGCTTCACTGGTGGTTTCCGGTCCTTCTCACCGGACAGACGCTACGGCCGGGAGCGCGAAAACGACAAGGCTCCGTCCCTGGAGCGCGTGGCCGGGATCAGTTGTTCTGGATCACGATCCGCGGGAACTTGGCCGCGTAGTCCTTGGCCTGGAGCGAGAGCTTCGCGGCGGTCTTGCGGGCAATCTCGCGATAGATCTGGGTTGCACGGGAGTCCGGCTGGGCGACCACCGTCGGCTTGCCGCTGTCGGTCTCCTCGCGAATGTGAATATCCAGGGGCAGCGCGCCCAACAGGTCGATGCCGTATTGATCGGACATGTTCTGTCCGCCGCCGGAGCCGAAGATGTGCTCCTCGTGACCGCAGTTGGAGCAGATGTGGATGCTCATGTTTTCCACGATTCCAAGCACCGGCACCTCGACCTTCTGGAACATCTTCAGGCCCTTGCGTGCATCGAGCAGGGCGATGTCCTGGGGCGTGGTGACGATGATGGCGCCGGAGACCGGCACCTTTTGAGCCAGCGTCAACTGGGTGTCGCCGGTTCCCGGGGGTAGATCGATCACCAGATAGTCCAGATCGGCCCAGTTGGTGTCGTTGAGCAGCTGCTCGAGCGCCTGGGTGACCATGGGGCCACGCCAGATCATCGGCGTTTCCTCGTCGATCAGGAAACCGATGGACATGGCCTGGAGGTGGTAGCTGTTCATCGGCTCCAGGCTGTTGCCGTCCTTGGACTCCGGCTTGCCGGTAATCCCCAGCATGCGCGGCTGGGAGGGGCAGTAGATGTCCGCATCCAGGATACCGACGCGGGCACCCTCGGCGGAGAGCGCGAGTGCCAGGTTGACCGCGGTCGTGGACTTGCCGACGCCGCCCTTGCCCGAGGCCACCGCAATAATGTTCTTGACCGAATCGATCGGCTTGAGCGACTTCTGCACCGAGTGGGCCTTGATCTCCCAGCTCACGTCGACCTGGGCCATACCGACCCCCTCGACGCTGGACACACACTCCTTCACCGCATCGGCGATGGCGCCCTGCACACCCTTGGCCGGAAAGCCGAGAACCACCTTGACCTTGACCTGATCGCCCTCGATGTCGATTCCCTTGACCATACCCGCGGAGACGAGGTCAAGCTTGAGATGGGGCTCGATGTAGCCCTTGATGGCCGCCTCGACCAGTTCTTTCGTAACTTCCGCCATGATCTACTCCGAAGGGTTTACAAGTTTCCGGGGGTACCCGCGCCGTGTCGGACACGGGATCGGTTGGGTCTTCAAATCTCAAATAGCGTCCGCAGGGCAATGCCCCGTCTCTGCGCGTCGAGATTGGTCTAGACCGGGCCTAAATCAAGGCCATCCGGTTGGCTCGTCGCCGAGCGCTCGTGAGATACTTGCCGACTTTCCAGCAGTCAACCGCGGATGATGCCCATGAGCGAGACCCGTGACATCCTCGTCACCAGCGCCCTGCCCTACGCCAACGGGCCCATCCACATCGGTCATCTGGTGGAATACATCCAGACGGACATCTGGGCGCGGTTCCAGAAGATGCGTGGGCACAATTGCTGGTACGTGTGCGCCGACGACGCCCACGGCACGCCCATCATGCTGCGCGCGCGCCAGGAGGGCATCGAGCCCGAGACCCTGATCGAGCGCGTCGCCGCGGAGCATCGGGCGGATTTCGCCGAGTTCCGGATTGCCTTCGACAACTACCACTCGACCCACTCGCCGGAGAACCGCCACTTCGCCAACCTGATCTACGAGCGCAACCGCGACACGGGACATATCGCCACCCGCACCATCACCCAGGCGTACGACCCGGTGGAGCAGATGTTTCTGCCCGACCGCTTCATCCGCGGCGAGTGCCCAAAATGCGGCGCGGCGGACCAGTACGGCGACAACTGCGAGGTGTGCGGCGCCAGCTATTCGCCCAACGAGCTCAAGAATCCGCGCTCGGCGGTGTCCGGCGCCGTGCCGGAGCAGCGCGAGTCCGACCATTACTTCTTCCGGCTCGCCGATTTCGAGCCCATGCTGAGGGCCTGGACCCGCGGCGGCGGCTTGCAGAAGGAGGTCGCGAACAAGCTCGACGAGTGGTTCGACGCCGGCCTTCAGGAGTGGGACATCTCACGCGACGCGCCCTATTTCGGGTTCGAGATCCCGGATCATCCCGGCAAGTTTTTTTACGTCTGGCTCGATGCGCCGATCGGCTACATGGCGAGCTTCCGCAACCTGTGCGACCGGGTCGAGGGCCTCGACTTCGACCACTACTGGGCCAACGATGCCGACGCCGAGCTCTATCACGTCATCGGCAAGGACATCATCTACTTCCACGCCCTGTTCTGGCCCGCCATGCTGCACGGCGCCGGGTTCCGGACACCGAGCGCAATCTTCTCCCACGGTTTCCTGACCGTGGACGGCCAAAAGATGTCGAAGTCGCGCGGGACCTTCATCAAGGCGCGCACCTACCTCGATCACCTGAACCCCGAGTATCTGCGCTACTACTTCGCCGCCAAGCTCGGCTCCGGCGTGGACGATATCGACCTCAACCTGGAGGACTTTCAGCAGCGGGTCAACTCGGACCTGGTCGGCAAGGTGGTCAACATCGCGAGCCGTTGCGCGGGCTTCATCACCAAGCGCTTCGATGGACTGCTCTCGGCCACGCTGGCGCAGCCCGAGCTCTTCGATGAATTCGTCGCCGCCGGGGAGTCCATCGCCGGCGCCTACGAGCGGCGGGAATTCAGCCGCGCGGTGCGCGAGATCATGGCGCTCGCGGATCGCGCCAACCAGTACATCGACGAGCGCGCGCCCTGGGTGGTGGCCAAACAGGAGGGCCGCGACGCGGAGCTGCAATCGATTTGCAGCATGGGGCTAAATCTGTTCCGCGTCCTGATCGGCTATCTGCGGCCGATTCTGCCCGGCACGGCGGAGGCGGCGGAGACCTTCCTCAAGGTCGGGCCACCGAGCTGGGACGACCTCGCCACACCCCTGCTCGATCATCGCATCGCCGCCTACCAGCCATTGATGACGCGGGTCGACCCGACTCAGATCGCGGCCATTCTGGAGGCGTCGAAGGACGACCTGGCGGCCACGGAGGCGGAGAAGACCGGCCCGGGCGCGGGCGCGGCCGAGGGACACCCGGTGGTCGAGCCGATCGGCGAAACCATCGAATTTGCCGACTTCGCCAAGCTCGATCTGCGGGTGGCACGCATCGTCGAGGCGGCGCTGGTCGAGGGCGCGGACAAGCTGCTGGCGTTGGAGCTGGACCTCGGCGGGACCCGGCGCAAGGTCTT
>JBGSTR010000269.1:0-1592 GCA_041736365.1 Chromatiaceae bacterium
TAGCGGGCACGGGCGCGCGCAATGGCCGGTTCGAGCTGGGAGGGCTGGAGGCACAGCAGGTGGTATTCGTCGCGGGCCCGGCGGAACCGCATCGTCGACTCCGCATAGCGACGCTCGAGGCGGGCGAGGCGTTCCTCGAGGTCCTGCGTATCGACACGGCCCTCGAGGGCCAGCCAGTCGAGCGAACCGGCGTCGTGCGGTGTTCCTGTAGGCATCGTGCGTTCTCCCTGTTGCAGGGAGACACGATCAGCGACGCGCATGATGGCGCGATGGCACCGCGGTGAATCCTGCGCCATTGCGCGCGCATGACGCATCCGCGGCACCCTCCTCCAGCGCCTCGATCGACAGCATCAGCCGCGTGCAGTGAAGGCGCGCATCCTCCAGGGCCGACCACGACTGCTGCAGCCGCGCGGGGTCCCCGCCGGTCCGCTCGTGCAGATCCAGGTAGTGGCTGCGAGCGTTCCACAACACCAGCGTGGCCGCAGAGTACTGCGCTTCGAGATCCTCGATGCACGGGACGTCGGATGGACGGTCATCGGACGAGTCGAGGAACGCAGTACCTGGGATGCGAGGATGCGATGCAGACATGATCCTTCCGCCGGGAAGCCATAGGCCACAGAACGTTCCCGCAAGGGCATGACGAAGACATGGCGGCTGGGTGACTCGCCCACGGTTCCACGCCTGCGGCGCGGCACGCAGACTTCGCGGTTCCGTCAAGAAACCATCATCGCAGGCGGTTAGTGTCGCGGTTCCGGAATTCCCAGTAGTCGGGTGCCTATCGTGAAGACTTCCTGCCTGGTCGTGGTGGCTGGCCTCGGAGCGTTCTCTGCCATCGCGACGGCGTCGCCCTCCGCGACCGCCACGAATGCCGTCCCCCCACCGGCGCCGATCACGCTGCGCGCCGTGCCACGCGGCGACGCATGGGCCGGAAGGCCCTATTCGTTCTACCTGTCGCCGACGCCGGCGCCCGGATCCAAAGGCCTGCAGTTCTCATCGATGAACCTGCCGGCCTGGGCACGTCTGTCGTCGCTGGGGGTGGTATACGGGACGCCGGGACGCGAGGATATCGGGCTGTACGACGAGATCTCGCTGATCGCGACGGACGGTGCGCGTTTCGCCCTGCTCGGGCCGTTCTCCATCACGGTGCGCAACCCGGAAGCGGCGCGCACGGTCACGGTGTCCTGGGCTCCGCCCCGAGCGAACTCAGACGGCACCCCGCTCACCGATCTGACCGGCTATCGCATCGAGTATGCGAAGTTCGGGCAGCCGTTCAAGACCGCATTCCGCGCCCGCAGCGCCGCGATGAACCGCGTGGTGCTCGACTTCCTCGAACCCGGCGACTACCTGTTCCGGATCTTCGCCATCGCGGCGAACGGCGTGGAAAGCGAACCCTCGCGGTTCATACACCGGCGGGTCGACTGAACGACGCGCGCATCCCGCGCGCCAGCCATCCCGCCAGCAGCAGAAACACACCAAGGCCACCCAGCGCCCCGCCTCCACCACCGCCCTGGGACACCGGCGCGGTGGTCACGTCGACCGTCACCTGAGAGGTGCCCCGCCCGCCTGCGCCGTCGCAGTCGAGCACGAACGTC
>JBGSTR010000271.1:0-1736 GCA_041736365.1 Chromatiaceae bacterium
CGCTGCGGGCTTTGCCGGCAAGACCGCGCGCGCGATCGCCGAAGACTCGGGCCAGCCAGACCTTGCCGCCGCTATCGCTGCGGCGGGCGGTCCCTAGCCCTAGGTCCCGGGGGGCTCTGGCAGGACGCGAAGGACCACGGGCTCACTCGCGACAACATCGAATGCCGCGTTTCATTGATCCAGGATGCGCCGCGCGCCGGCCACTCCCGGTCACTTGGCGAGCCGCAGCGAGGTACCCTTGTTGAGGATGAACTCGACGCCGCGCCCCGCATCGACCTCGATGACCGGGAACATCTGCTCGGCCATGTCCATGTAGAAGTTGGCGAGCCTGTCCGTGGCGCTGTCCGCACCCTGGGCCGCCGCGCCACCCATGGCTTGCGGCGTGAACAGCGACTGGAACTGCGCGTCCGAGCGGTTGCCGGTATTCACCGGGATCGCGGGCAGGCGTTCAATGAGGCCTTGCGCCTGGCCGGCGAGGCGGAATCCGCCGGATAGGGCAGCGGCAATTCCGATCGTGGGGTGGCGGTTAGGCTCGCCGAGGTGGTTCACTGCTCCCCGATGGACGACAAGCTGACGTGCCATGATGGTGACCGGGAACGTCCGGTCGGATTGCGGGGCTAATGGATTCGTCCAGCGCCAGCCTCCGCCCCTCACGGCAATGCCGGCAGCGTCGACCCCCACAGCTCCATCTCCGCCTCCCGGCGCGCCGCGTCGCTGTCCACGCCGTCCGATCGGGTCTGACTGCGCGCCGCCGCGTCCTGCCGCTCCCCGGACACGGCATACTCGCTCCCGGAGCCGGTGAGCGCCTCCAGATTCAGGTCCTCCAGAGTGGGGTAAAGGCCCGTCTCGGCCAGGATCGCGAGCCACTCATCGAGGTTCACCCGATTCCAGTCGACCCGCTCGAAGTCGTTGACGGCGGTCCCCGAGCAGTCCGGGGCATCGGCCTCGCCCCAGCCGCGCCCGAGCTGCGGGCGGATCTGCTCGTTGAGGATGCGCGCCAGCGGGGTGTTGAAGCAGCAGTAGGCCTTGCGCCGCTCGATGCACGCGGAGAGCACCTTGGTCTTGCAGTAGGAGCCCACCTCGTGACAGGAGCGCAGCTCGCGCTTGGCCCCCAGCTCGAACTCCTCCTGCTCGCAGGTCCAGATCAACTGGATCAGGATCACCGCTATGCAGTAGATCATGTAGGCGGCCATCACCCAGGCGAGCGCCGTGCCCACCAGTCCCCCGAGCTGAATGGTGCCCGCCTGCAGGTTGCCGCCGACGAAGGCTGCCCCGCCGTTGACGGTAAAGAGCGCATTGGCCGCCGCCTCGCCGAAGATCTCCGCCACCCAGCGGGCCGTCTCCTGCATGAGCGCCTGCTTGAAGGCGTCGAGGGACAATTGCGCCGCGGCATCGGTCGCATCCGCCGCGGTCTTGCCCATCAGGTTGTTGGCCACCGAGGTGAAGGACCGGGTCACCTCGCTCCAGACGGAGGCGACCGGCTGGCGCAGGGTCTCCCAGGAGCCGCGCAGCGCATTGCCCTGGTCGCGCCCCATCAGGGCGTTGTCCAGCTTGCCGACGGCAAACACCAGCGCGAGGTAGTCCGCGAGGGAGATACCATCCGGCGTGGTGCAGCAGTTGACAATGCCGCCCACCGCCCTCTTGCACTCCATGGCCTCGCCGGAGAAGACCACACAGCTCCCGCTCGCGCAGTCCAGGTCCGAGGCGGCCATCTGCGCCGCCTGCAGCGCGGCGGC
>JBGSTR010000776.1:0-3630 GCA_041736365.1 Chromatiaceae bacterium
CCGCTACGTCAGGCTCTATAATCAGCACATCCCACAACGCGCCCTTGCACACTCGGCCCCCATCGATTGCCTCAAGAACTGGTACCGCGAGCGCCCCGACCTGTTTCATAAACGACCTTATAATCAGGCGGGACTTGACACATAACCGATGGCCTTTTTCGCCGTTGATTGACTTCCACTGAGGCGTTACCTAGCCTCGAGACAACAATGAAATGGGTGTGCTTCTCTCTCACACCGATGATGGTGAGCTTTATCGAGAAGCGTACGAGGAAGCACAGCGGATCATTCGCGTTAGTGACGAAATACGAATGTCACTCGAACGAGTTTCCGGCGAAGCCAAGGAGGCGGAACGGAATACGCTCGCCGACTCAGCCGGCGATGTTTCGAAGCTCACCACATCGAAACTTGCGAAGAAACTCCGCTTGGGAACCAAAGAGCTTCTTGAAAAGCTCACCGCGATCGGCTTCCTTCAGCTCAAGGAAGACAAGCACTATCTCTCGGAGAACGGCAAGGCGGCTGACGGTGAGTTTCGCATGAGCAAAAAGTTTGGCCCCTACTTCCTGTGGGCCGAATCGACTCAGGTTTAATAACGGGGCACCGTTCACTCCGAGACGGTCGACTACCGGTAGAAGATCGACACGACCGTGAGCCCATCTTTACCGCCACCGCCGTCGGCGTAGTGGACCGACGCGGTGCGGTACTTAGGCCACTCCCAGCCGTAGATCGAGTGTTTCCGGTCGTTGGAGCTCGGCGGGCCAATGACCCGCGAGACGGCGGGCAAGATTTCGCGTGTCCGATCCGGCCCGGCGATTTGCAGAAGGATCGACGATACGCGATCGCTATTCGGGTGAGTCTCCACGGTGATGTCGATGTCGCCATAGCGGCCGCTGAAGTACCCCGAATCCGCGTTGAGAGACTCTGTCCGGTGCAGATAATCGAGGGCGGGCACCGGCTGATCTTGGCGGATGTCCCGGAGAACCTGCTCGACATTCGCGGCAGTGTCGGCCGCGAAGACCGGCGGGTGCAGGAAAATCAGGGCCATGAAGAGCAAGGCACCGCGCGATAGCGCCGACGCGAGTGAGGAACGGAAATAACGGGTAATCCAAGCTGGCACGATCGCTTCTCCTCTGTGCTTCTCACCGATGCTACCGGAAGACAAGCGTAGCCGGTCGGAGCGTGAGGAATCAGTGCTCGGCGTCATCGTCCGGGCCACGCGCGAGGTCGGACACGGCATTTTGCGATTGTCCATCTGCGGGCGACCCGATGCCCCCGCTGGATTGCAGGCGCGATTTCGGCTCAGTGAACCTTGAGCTGGTTGTCGACCCTCGACACGCCGGGAACCCCCCGCGCCAGGTTGCCGGCACGTTCCTTTTGAGCCTGATTGTCGACGAATCCATCGATCGTCACCGCACCCGCGTTGCTTTCGACTCGAATGGCGGCCGCATCGAGCGACTTTTCCTCGATCAGCTCCGCCTTAACCTTGGCGGCGACTACGGCATCTTGCTGCGCCTCCGGGACCAGGCCGATCGGGTCTAGCGCGGCGCAGGCGCTCAAGAAGACGACGGCGGACACTTGGAATGAAAGGCAGGCTTTCTTGTACATGTGAGCTCAGCTCCGGTTCAGGGTTTGCGAGCCCGATCCAGGGTAGAGACCAGACCGCTGCAGTAGGGACTGCCCTGCCCGGTGCCGGGCTCGATCAGCGGCAGCAGGGCCGCGACTGGCGTCGCCAGGACACCGAGGGCTGCGGCTGAACCGAGCTTCAGCCAAGCGGACTCGCCCGGGTAAATCGCTGGATCGGCTAGACGCCCCTCCACGTGCAAAGGCGCTCGGGCGCTGAAGAGGCTGAAGTCCTTCGGTTTTGGGTCGATCACCAGGTCGATCAGCTCTTGATTGAAGTCCACGTAGCCGTCGGCCAGAAACAGGGTGTCGCGCGTATCCACCAACGCGTGCGTGAGCGTGGTGATGCCGTTTTTTGCGTGTAGGCTGATGTAGGCGCAATCGATGGGGACGCCCGTCGGATCATCCCCCAGCAGGGTCACCGCGGCCTCGCCTAGGTCCAGTCCCGCGACCTCCACCAGCGTCTGATCGAGCCGGCCGCCGGTCATCAACAAGAACATTCCGCCGTCGGCCGATGCGAACAGATCCGCCATGCTGTCGCCGCTCACCCAAAACTTGAAGCGGCCGCCGACCAGTCCCAGGCTGTCGTCGCTGATGTCGAACGGGCCGAGCAGCTTGCGTAGATCGACACGCGTGACTTCGCCCTCCAACTTTCCCGCCGGCGCGGAGGCGTTATTGGTGTCCAGCTCGATCCGACTCGACACGCTGCCCTTGCCGATGCCGAATTTCAACGGCTCCAGCTTGAGCGAAGCCCCGCTCAGCTTTAGGACGAACCGCAGGTCGTCGATCGGGATTGCGCGTCCCTTTATGTGCTTGCCCCGAAACCTGATCGTGCCGTCCAGCTTGCCGGTTGCAGCCGCCAGCCCAAGCGGCTCGTGGGGCAGCACGAACGGCGACTTCGCCTCCTGCCGCGCCTTTTGTTTCTGACCGGTCGAAGCGGTTTCCCCGGGCCCCGTCGCGGGTGCGGCACCGATCAGCCCACCGAGATCGTCGAGGTCGATGTTGTCGGAGCGTAGGTCCGCGTCGATCATCGGCGGCGTGACCCCAAGGTCAAGCGCCAGCGAGCCCCTTAGGTCGCTGTCGCCGACTCGCCCGTCGAGCTTCTTGAAGCGCAGCTTGGAGCCTTCCCGGGCGAGCTGTCCCTTGATCGAATAGGGCGGCAGGTCGGGCAGCGGGTAGCCCAACAGTCCGGAGAGACGAGCGGGGTTGGGTCCCGCAGCCGAGAATTCGAGGTCCAGCCCCTGGACCTGCAACGGCCGTGCGATGCTGCCATCGATACCAACCTCGGTCTTTTCAATCGCAAGCCGCGCGCTGAGCGCGTAGGGACCGTCGAGCAGCCTCAGCGGCGGATCTCCGGTGAAATTCAGCCGAATGGGCTTGTCCTTGTAGGTGCCCTTGGCGTCGACCTTCATCTTGCCGCGACGAGTCCTAAGGTTGGCGGCAAGGTCAAGGTTCAGCCCCCGATCGGTGTAGCGCAACCTGCTCGGCTCAATCGCGAGCTTGCCCTCACGGTAGTCGAGCTGAAGGTCGACATCGCGAAGCGTCTGCTCGTCCGTCAACGGAAAGCGATCGGTGCGGACCGCTAGCTGAGCGGTGATCGGAGTGGCAGTCGTGCCGACCTGCCCCTTCAGGACGATCTCCGAGTCGCCGAGGCGCAACGTCCCGTCGACGGGGTAGGTGTCGGAGTCCAGCAGAGCGGACAGTGACCCGCCCTTTACATTTAGGTTAATCGGGTTCTGCCGAACATTCCCTCGGCCCTGAATCAGCAGGCCGCGGTCGTGCTGGCTCACATGCAGGTCAAAGCTCGTGTCGGTCGACGGCGCCGCATAGGTCAATTTCGCCTCGTTCAGGCTCAGTTTTGGAAGCGCGTCGGCGAGCGTCAACCGCTCCGGCAGCTGCCCGAGACTCAGCGCCACTGCGCCATTCAGGGTACCGGGTGCGGCGACGGACAGGCCGAGCTGCTCGCCGGCCGCCTTGACATCCACCCGCGCGAGGTCAACCTTCAGCGCCGCG
>JBGSTR010000777.1:0-1587 GCA_041736365.1 Chromatiaceae bacterium
CACCGGCAGACTGGGCAGCGACGGCAAGCGGCGCGCCGCCTAGTTGCGGTCGCCCCGGTTGCCGGCGAGCCGGGTTGCGGTTCGGCGGGGTTCGTCATACGGCCTGTACCGCGGGGGAATCCGCGAGCTGCGGGAAGGTGAGACGAACCTCCGTCCCGGTCGGCGCGCCGGAAAGGATTTCCAGCGTCGCCGCCTGCTGCTCGACCAAGCGGCTCACGATCGCCAGTCCGAGGCCGGTTCCGTTCGGCTTGGTGCTGAAGAAGGGTTGCGTGAGTCGAGCGAGCAAGGCCTCGGGTATCGGCTCGCCCGCGTTGCGAACGCTGATGTAGACGCACCCGTGCGCAGCCCCCACTCGCCAGCGAATCTCCGTGCCGGCGGGCGCGGCGTCGTGGGCGTTGGTGGTTAGATTCTCGAAAATTTGGCGCATCCGGTCCGCGTCGGCCAGGATCCACGCCGAGCCCAGCTCCGCGTCGAGCAGGAGCGGGGGTGTCGCTCGGTCGGTGGTATAGCCGCCGATATGTCCCCGCAGCGCGGATACCACCTCCAAGGGCGCAAGCGAAAGCTTTAGCGGCTTCGCGTAGAGCAGCATTTCATCCAGCAGACGGCACATGCGATCGGCTTCCTGAAGGCCGAGTGTGGAGCGCTTGGCTACCTTTTCACCGAGAGGTTGGCGGGCCACATAGTCGAGCGCCATCGAGACCGTTGTCAGGGGCGTGCGCAGCTCATGCGCGATGCCGGATGCGAAGCTCCCCACGGCGGCCAGCCGGGCCTGCTCGGCCAACCTCGCGGTGCGCCCGAAGCTGTGGGCGATCAGGTGCGCGATGTTGCCGAGGAAGCGCATGTGCGCCGCATCGTAGCGACCCGGTGCGCGGGTCGCGAAGACCACCACCGCGGGTATCGGGGTTTCCGTCCTCGCCGTTAGAGGGAGGAAGACTGCGTCGCGCAAACCGATCGACGTGAGGTAGCGCAGAAACTCGTAGCGCGGGTGCTCATGCGCCGTCTGCTCCATGTCGGAAATACGCAGCGGCGTCTCGTTCGCCAATGCCGCCTCCAGCAGGGTTCCTTCGAACCGATAAAGCGCGCGCAGCGGACCCTGTGGCCCGCCGTTGAAGCGGCTGGTCTCGACCCGTGCGGTGGACCGGGTTTCGTCGATCAGCACCACACCAATCCAGTCGAATCCCAGGAGCTCGCGAAATTCGTCGTTCAGGAAACCGATGACCTCGTCGAGGTCGTTGCCGCCCTGAAGCCGGTCGATCAATCGGTAGAGCAGGTCGAGCCGCGTCGACAGTCGGTTGAAGCTGCTGGTGAGATCGCGGATCTCGGCCGTGCCGTAGACTGGCTGCCGGTGCTGAAAATCGCCGTCGGCGACCCGTTGGAAGGCCCCGATGGTGCTTCTCAACGGGCCGAGCACGCGATAGTGAAGCACGCCGAGCAGCAGCGTCACGACGACGATGGCCACGAGCGCGGTAAGCAGTGCGCCGTGGGTAAGGCTGCGGTATTCCGCGGCGGTCCATTCGCGCAACAAGGTGGTCAGCGCGCGGCTGGCCTCGTCGAGCCCCGCGTGCCGCGCGATGATGTGCTCCGCGG
>JBGSTR010000819.1:0-4368 GCA_041736365.1 Chromatiaceae bacterium
CCGACGCATTGGCGTTACTCCAGCGCGCGGAATTATTCCGGGCTGGAAGGGTTGATCGAGGTGAGGACGCAATGGTGAGGCTCACGGGCCGCTGGAGCGTCCGGAAGCGCTTCCACGCCGGAGCGTGGGAGCCAGAGTGCCGGAGAAAACGAGGGCGCGCGCAGAGCAAGATGATTCACGAACGCTTCGAGCTCGAGACACCGCACACCGCACGCAGCGCCCTGAGCCGGATCACCGGATCAGCGGAGTTAGGTGACTTTTCTCCTCGTTCCCACGCTCCGGCGTGGGAACGCAGTCTTGGCCGCTACGCGGCCGACGCTCACGGGACGCTGGAGCGTCCGGAAGCGCTCCCACGCCGGAGCGTGGGAGCCCGAGTGCCCTGCCTACCGGTTCGCCGCGGCGACCCGACGCCCGCCGATAGAGCGTCTCCGCAACGATGTTGAATATCTGCACAGTCGCCGGAGCGTGGGAGCCAGAAGTGTAGGGTGGATCAAGCGCAGCGGATCCACCTCCGCTAAGGTGCCTCCTTGATATCGATCCGGCCGAGCGCAATGTTTTTCTCGGTAAATAGGGCGCCCATGACACGGTGGGTCCCGGAATACTGAGGGATACTCGACATGGGCGGCGCTCGGCCCCAGCCATCCGTGCTCAGCGAAGCGGTTGCGACCTTCATCCAGCGCTTCGTCTCCGTCATCGTCAGCTCCCGCAATGCCGAAAACGCTCCGTCCGTGGCCCGTGCCTGCGGCTGCCGGGTGTCGGCGGATCGGCGCGAGGTCACCGTGTTTCTATCCACGACCCAGGCGGCGACCCTGCTGAGCCACCTGCGCGAGACCTCTGCGGTCGCCGTCGTGTTCAGCCAGCCCAGCACCCACAAGACCGTTCAGCTCAAGGGCTCGGACGCGCGCCTGGGACCACTGTCGCCGGGGGACGAGGCGCTGATCGAGGCCTACCGGGAGTCCTTCGTCCAGGATCTGCACAGCGTTGGCTACTCGCAAGCATTCGCCGCTGCCGTGGTTCCCCGCGTGGACGCCGGAACCCTGACCCTAACCTTCACCCCGACCTCGGCGTTTGACCAGACCCCCGGCCGCAACGCGGGGAGAGCGCTGGAATGAGGGTGACGTTGGAGTCCATCCGCGCGTGTCTGGAAGGCGCGGTGCCGGGCGTCATCGCCACCGTGGCCGCGGACGGAACCCCCAATGTGGCCTACCTGTCGCAGGTCCACTATCTGGACGACGCGCACGTGGCCCTTTCCTTCCAGTTCTTCAACAAGACTCGGGAGAACGTGCTCGCCAACCCGCGCGCGGTGGTGCAGGTCATCGACCCGGACACCGCGGCTCAGTACCGCCTGTACGTCGAGTACTTGCGCACGGAGACTGAAGGTCCCCTGTTCGAGAACATGAAGGCCAAGCTCGCGGGAATCGCCGCGCGCACGGGCATGGGGAAGGTCTTCCGCCTGCTCGGCGCCGACGTCTACCGGCTGTGCTCCATCGAGGCGGTCGCGGGCGACAGCCTACCCTGCGCCCCGGCTCGCGGAACGCAGCTACCGGTGCTGAGGGTCCTGCTGCGGCGGCTTTCGGGCTGCGCGGATCTCGCCGCGTTGCTGGACGAGACGCTCGACGGTCTGCGCAGCCGCTTCGACATCCGTCACGCCATGCTGCTCATGTACGATCGGGATACGGAGCGTCTATACACCGTCGGCAGTCGGGGCTACCCGGCGTCGGGGGTGGGGTCGGAGGTGCCGTTGGGTGATGGTGTGATCGGCGTGGCGGCGCGGGAGTGCACCCCCATCCGGATCACCCATTGGACCGAGGACGACACTTACAGTCAGGCCGTGCGGCGCAGCCTGGACCCGCGCGAGTCGGGCCCGGACCCGGAGCTCGAGATCCCGTTTCCCGGGTTGACCCGGCCCGGCAGCCAGATGGCGGTACCGATCCTGCTGGGGAACGGCCTGCTGGGAGTCCTTTATGTGGAGAGCCCGGAGGACAAGCACTTCAACTACGACGACGAGGATGCCTTGGTCGCGCTTTGCGACCACCTTGGCCTCGCCATCCGCCACGTCGAGCAAGTCGTCGAGCACCCGGACGATTGGCTCGGGGACCAGACGCCCGCTGCCGCGACGGGCGGCAGCCCCGTCCGCATTCGTCACTACGCCGCCAACAACAGCGTGTTCATCGGCGAGGACTACCTGATCAAAGGGGTCGCGGGTGCGGTCTTCTGGAAACTGGTCAGCGACCACGTCCGCCTCGGACGCACCGATTTCACCAACCGCGAGCTGCGCCTCGACCCGTCGCTGCGGCTGCCCGACATCTGCGACAACCTGGAAGCGAGGCTCATCCTGTTGCAGCGCCGGTTGGCCGAGCGCTGCGACGATATCGCCATCGAAAAGACCGGTCGCGGCCGCTTCCGCCTCAACGTCAACCGGATGCTCGCGCTGGAGGAGATGGCCTCTCCTCCGCGCTGACCCGGCTGCTCGCGCTCTATCGGCTGTCGTGCCGCCGAGTCCAGGAATCGCACTACCGCTGCGATGTTAGCGGGCCTTCCGCGAGGTTTTTGGGCACGAATTCGATGAATGGCGTCGCGACCGTGTCGCCGGGCGGCGCGTAGTCCGGGGCCGGCTCGCCCTTCGCTCCGAGGCTGCGGATAAACCGATACACCGCCTTCAGATCCGAGTCGCTCATGTCCCGCAACGCGAACCAGGGCATTGGCGGGCGGGTCGCACTGCGGGCCTTCGCCACCCAGTCCACCTCGGTTTTTTGCGCGACGGTAAGCCGCAGATTGGCCGCGTAGGTGGTGCCCCAAGGGCCCTGGAATCCAACCGTGTTGCCGGTAAGCCAGTCCGACTCCGGCAGTATCCCGCCGCTCTCGGGATACCCGGGGGTGTGACAGTCGTTGCAGCCGCTCGTCTTGACGATATAGCGGCCCCGCTCGATCGAGCTGTTCGCCTCGTCTGCTCCCGCGACGGCCGACACGCCGAGGATCGGCAACATGGCAGCGAGCACGACCGTGGTTCGAAAATGATGCGATGTTCTCATTGGCTCTCCTCCGTCTTGTTTTCACCGTGCGCCGGATGTCCCGAGCGACGATTGCAGGATAGAGAGGCACCGCGAACGCCGTTCGTAAATGACTGCTAAGAGAACCTTAAATTGTTGCTAAGCGGCGGCGCATCCGGCCGGCGCCAACGCGGCGGTCGGTTGACGGGCGGCTCGACGCACGGACCAGCAGCGCTTGGACCCGAAACGCCACCGCGGGCTAGCTATTTTGGATCGGCGGGCCGCTCGCCTTCCGGCGCTGCGTTCGCGGTGTCGGCCGGCGGCGGATCGAGAAATCTGATCGCCGCGGGGTGCATCGGGATGGTGACTCCGACCCGCGCCGTCGCGCGCGAGATCAGCGAGCCGGGGGCGCTCCCGGCGCCCAGAAAGTCGATCCGGTCGAACATCGCGCCGAGCACCTGATCCACGTCCCGCTGCGGCAGTCCGGCGGGAGCGACCAGCAGGGCGGTAACCGCAACGGTATCGATGGGGCTGGATTGGTTCGGGTAGGTCGACGCCGGCAGTCTGATCGGGACCAGGTCGGGACTCGCGGCCGCAAGCGCGGCCTGCAGCGTCTCGGGCAGTCGCAAGAAGCGGATCTTCTTCTGCACCGCGGCCTCTTGCAGACGCCGGGCCGGGGCGCTCACGGTCGCGATCAGGGCGTCGATTTTGCCCTCCGACAGCATCCGCAGACCTTGTTCGAGACCGGTTTCGTGGATCGCCTCCAGGTCCTCCAGCGAGAGTCCGACGGCTTGAAGCAGCTGTAGGGCGTTGTTGCGGCTTCCGGAGCTCGGCTGTCCGATCTCGACGCGCTTACCTGCGAGGTCACTGACGTCTTGGATCGGTGAGTCGCTCGCGACCACGACGTGCAGGGGCTCGGGGAACAGGCTGGCAAGCGCCCTGAGCTCGTAGTAGGGTCCGGTGCGCGCAAACCCGTCCTCGCCAAGCTGGGCGAGCAGGGCGACGTCGTTCTGGACCAGCGCGACGTCGGCTCGGCCCTCGCGCAGCAGGCGCACGTTGGCGACGCTGCCTGTGGAGGCCACGGCGGTCGCCGGGGTTCCGGTCTCCGCCAAATCGCCGGCCAGCAAGCGGGCGATCTGGATGTACTCGCCGTCTTCCGGTCCGCCCGCGACGATCATTGAGCGATCCAAGCGATCGAGCTGAATCGAGATATTGCTGTATGCCGTCTTCAGCTCCTCGCGAATGATCTCGCGTTGCTTCTCCGGGTCCGCCGTCTGGCGTTTCAACAGGGCGCTGATCCGCTCGATCATCTGCTGGGATTGGGACGCCGGCCCGGTGCTGTACTCGGCCGCGGGCGTGCCGACCCGCGGCTGGACGA
>JBGSTR010000002.1:0-3243 GCA_041736365.1 Chromatiaceae bacterium
TGGAGACCGCGGACGCACCCGGCGCGGCGCCGGGGGTCGCGCGAGCGGTGAGCGGACAGGGGTGGGACCTGTTTGGTCTGGAGCCGGAACGGCGGGACCTGGAGGCGTTGTTCGGTGCCGTAACCGGGACGGAGGCCGCCAGACATGTCTGACACCCTGCGCATCGCACGCAAGGAGCTGGCCGCCTTCTTCGGCTTGCCAGTCGCCTACATATTTATCGGCGCATTCCTCGCGGTGTGCCTGTTCGTCTTCTTCTGGGCGGACGCCTTTTTCGCGCGAAATATCGCGGACGCGCGCCCGCTGTTCGATTGGATGCCGGTGCTGCTGATCTTCCTGGCTGCCGCCTTGACCATGCGGCTGTGGAGCGAGGAGCGTCGCTCCGGCACGCTGGAGAACCTGGCGACCCTGCCGGTGCCCACCTGGCAGCTGGTGCTCGGCAAGTTTCTCGCGGCACTCGCCCTGGTCGCCGTCGCCCTCGCCCTCACCCTGCCGCTACCGATCACGGTGTCGATCCTCGGGCCGCTCGACTGGGGCCCCGTGATCGGCGCCTACCTGGCCACCCTGCTGTTGGCGGCTGCCTACCTATCGATCGGGGTGTTTGTGTCCTCGCGCACCGACAACCCCATCGTGGCGCTGATCGGGACCGCCCTGTTGTGCACCGTCTTCTACCTGATCGGCTCGCAGGCCCTGACCTCTCTCGCCGGGCATCGCTTGGGCGAGCTGTTGCGCATCCTCGGCAGCGGCTCGCGTTTCGAGTCCATTACCCGCGGCGTGATCGACCTGCGCGACCTGTACTACTACCTCAGCATCGTCGGCGTCTTTCTGGTGCTCACGGTCTACAGCCTGGAGCGATTGCGTTGGGCTCACGATAGCGACCGCAGCGCGCGTCACCGGCGTTGGACGCTGATCACGGCCCTCGCCGCGGCCAACCTGGTCGCGGCCAACCTCTGGCTCCAGCCGCTCGGGCATCTGCGCGCCGACATCACCCAGGGGAGGGTCTATTCACTCTCCGACGCCACCCGCAACTATCTGGCGCAGCTTCGCGAGCCACTGTTGATCCGCGGCTACTTCAGCGCCCAGACACACCCGTTGCTGGCCCCGCTGGTGCCGCAGATCCGCGACTTGCTCAAAGAGATACAAGTCGCCGGCGGCGGCAAGGTAACCGTGGAGATCATCGACCCGGCGGAGCACCCGGACCTCGAGCGCGAGGCCGGCGAGCAATTCGGCATCCGCCCGGTCGCCTTCCAGACCGAGTCCAAGTACCAGGCCGGAGTGGTCAATTCCTATTTCGACATCGTCGTGAAGTACGGCGACCAGTTCGAAAAGCTCGGCTTCCAGGACCTCATTGAGGTCAAGGTCCGCGGCGAATCGAATCTCGACGTACGCCTGCGAAACCCGGAATACGACATCGCCCGCACGATCAAGAAGGTGGTCTACGGCTTCCAGGGAGGAGACCTTTTCGCGAACCTCCCCGCACCCGTGCGCCTGCGTGCCTTCGTCTCCGACGCCGCCCAACTGCCGGAGCCGCTCCCGACCGTGCTTGAGGATCTCAAGTCGGTGCTGGGCGAGCTGCAGTCGAGCTCCGGTGGACGGTTCAGCTACGAGATCCAGGATCCCGGTGCGGATCCAAAGCTCGCCGCCGAGATACACGACCGCCTCGGGCTGCAACCGGTGGTGATCGACTTGCTCAACCCGACTCCCTTCTACTTCAATTTGGTGCTCGAATCCGGGGATCGGGCGGAATCGGTTCCCCTACCCGAGTCGCTCGACAAGGCCGGGCTGCAGCGTGCGCTCGAGGCCGGCGTTAAACGTTTCGCGCCCGGCGTGCTGCGCACCGTAGCCCTGTATTCGCCCCAACCGGCGACACCGGATTTCGGCATGGGAATGAGCCCGGGCGGCGGGTACGGCCTGTTGCAACAGGTGCTGCGCGACGGTTTCGCGTTGCGCGAGACCGACCTGACATCCGGCCAGGTCCCGGACGATGCGGATCTGCTGATGGTCGTCGATCCGGAGGACTTCGACGAGAAACAACAATTCGCCGTCGATCAGTTCCTGATGCAAGGCGGTACCGTGGTGGTCGCCGCATCCAGCTTCCACGTCGACCTCGGCGGCGGCTCCATCAACGCCAGCGCACGCAAGACCGGGCTTGAGGACTGGCTCGCGCACCAGGGAGTCAACCTCGAGCCCAGCTTGGTGCTCGACCCGCGCAATACCCCGTTCCCGATCCCGGTGCCGCGCGATATCGGTGGTTTCCAAGTCGAGGAGATCCAGACCCTGGACTACCCCTACTTCCCGGATGTCCGCGCGGACGGTCTGTCCAGCGAGTCGGGCATTACGGCCAACCTTGGGCAAATCACGATGAACTGGTCGTCACCGATCCGGGTCGACACCGACAAGAATACAGAACGTACGGTCACCGAGCTGATCAAGAGCTCGCCCGCGGCCTGGACCAGCGACTCCGGCGAGGTACAACCGAACTTCGAGGCGCACGGCGATCTCGGATTCCCGAAGGGTGAGGACACCGGGCCTAAGCTGCTGGGGGTCGCGATCGAAGGTCGGTTTACCTCGGCCTTCGCCGGCAGGCCCTCCCCGCTGCTCACAAGCGCGAACAACGACCCGGCGACGGCGACCGCGAATCCCGATGCGGCGGACGAGGAGCCGCAAGACGGCGACCCACCCCCCGCCGCGGACAAAAAGCCCGTGGTCTCGACGGTCGTGGAGAGCTCGCCTTCCACCGCCCGCCTAATCGTGCTCGGCTCGGCGAGCTTCCTCACCGATACGGCAATCAGTCTCGCCACCGAGGCCACGCAGACGCGCTATCTGAAACCGCTGGAGCTGATGCAGAACGCCGCCGAGTGGTCCCTGGAGGATCGCGGCCTGTTGGCACTGCGCGGCCGTGGCCAGTTCAGCCGACTGCTGGAGCCGATTGGTCGCGAGCAGCGGATGTTCTGGGAATACCTGAACTATGCGTTGGCAGTCGCCGGACTGGCGCTGGTCTTCGCCGCGGCGCGGTGGGCGCGCACCCGGCGCGAGCGTCGCTATGCACGCATTCTTTCGGGCGAGGAGGCCTAAGTCCATGGCAACCGGAGCAGACGTTTCTCTACCCTCGAGTGCAAGGGCGCCGGAGCACAACCCGCGCCCGACACCGCGCTCGCCCGCCGTCGTTCTCCTCGCCGCATTGCTTGTGCTGCAGCTGGGGCTTGCGCTCTTCACCGGCTGGAACGGTGAGCGAGCCGGGCTGGC
>JBGSTR010000048.1:0-2954 GCA_041736365.1 Chromatiaceae bacterium
TCGCCGCCGGGGCGCGGGTGTTCGCGACGGCGAGCGCAGGGAACCTGGATCTGCTCCGAGAGCTGGGTGCCCACGTCGCCATCGACTACCGGGCGGACGATGTCGCCGAGATCGTTTTGGCGCAGACCGACGGCAAGGGCGCCGATGCGGCCTTCGACATCGAGGGCACCGATCGGGTGGCCCGCTGCCTGCCGGCGTTGCGCCCCGGGGGGCGAGCTGCTTGCATACTCCCCCCTCAGGGCGACCTGACGCTGCTGTACCAACGCAATATCGCCCTACACGGCGTTTTTCTGACCCGGGAGAGAAGGCGGCTGGAAGAGATGCGCCCGCTGTTCGAGATGGGCCAAGCGCGGCCGATCATCGACCAGGTCATGCCGTTGGAGGCGGTCGGCCAAGCCCATGAGCGTCTCGACTCGGGGCATGGACGCGGCAAGATCGTTTTGGAGATCGCCAAGCCGTGATCCGGATCCGAGCTCCAAGCCCTGCTTCCGCCAATTCGATGGCACTCAATCTGCCGGACTTCGACGATTCTTTCTAACCGAGCGTCGAAGACTCGGCGGCTGATCGGGTCGCAACGCGGCCGAAGGACAAAGAACATGAGCGCCCGTATTGCAGATCATCCGGCCTGGCCCGAGTTGCCGTATTCGGCTTGGGAAGATACCTGCGGCACCCTGCATCTCTGGACCCAGATCGTCGGCAAAGTCCGCTTGGCCAAGACGACGTGGGTCAACCACTCCTGGCACGTCACTTTGTACGTGTCGGCCCGCGGTCTGACGACAATGCCGATCCCGGACGGCCCGCGTCAGTTCCAGATCGATTTCGACTTCATCGATCACCGGCTGTTCGTTTGCAGTAGCGACGGGGCGCGCAAGAGCCTTCCGCTGGCACCGATGTCGGTGGCGGACTTTCGCCGTGGATTGATCGGCCTACTCGCCGAGATGGATATCCACGTGAGCATCCACGACCTCCCCAACGAGATTCCGGATCCAATCCCATTCAGCCAAGATCGGGTGCATGCGGCCTACGATGCGGACTTCGCCAATCGGTATTGGCGTGTGCTGGTGCAGGCGGACCGCGTTCTCAAGGCCTTCCGGGCGCGCTTCACGGGTAAGTGCAGCCCGGTCCATTTCTTCTGGGGAAGCAATGATCTGGCCGTCACACGGTTCTCCGGTAGACCCGCTCCGGAGCACCCGGGCGGCATTCCCCATCTGCCGGACCGCGTAACCCGGGAAGCCTACAACCAGGAGGTCAGCAGTGCCGGCTTCTGGCCCGGTGGCGGTCCGTTGGACCATGCCGCTTTTTATTCGTATGCCTACCCCGTGCCCGCGGGCTACAAGGACTACCCGGTGCAACCGGCCGCCGCCTATTTCGACCAAGGCCTGGGTGAGTTTCTCCTGCCCTACGATGCGGTACGCCAAGCGGAGGACCCGGACGCTACGCTGCTCGCCTTCCTTCAGAGCACCTACGAAGCGGCAGCGGAAACAGCGCGGTGGGCCCGTGCGAATTTGGAGCGAGAGCCTTTGCCGCCGACGTAACCTGTCGGTGCCTTACGAGCGGATGGGGACCTTTGCCGGTCCGTGGGCAAGGGGGAAGCGGCGCAGGAGGCGTTCCAGCAGTCGCTCGCCATCGCAGAGCGCTTGTCGCGAGCCGAGCCGTGGCGGGCGGACTATCAATAAGATCTGGTCCTATCGCTTTGGGGGCGGCGGACACGGCCGGGGATGGCGGCGCCGTGCACCTGGAACGAGCCCTGGGCATCGTTACGCCAGCTCGATGCCGCCGGTGCCCTCTGCTCCGAGCAGCTCGAATGGATCCCGTTCCTGAGGAACGGCTGCGGGGGTAGGGGCAGGGCGGTGGAGCTACGGGCTATCTGGGGCGCGCCGAGCGACCCTGCGGCCAATCGGTGGATCCGCTTCGCTTGATCCACCCTACCGGTCGCCGAGATCGTTTTGGCGCAGAAAGGCTGCGCCGCAATCAAGTCACGCGGGGAACCAGTTCCGGTGAGGTAAGGGCCGTAAGCCCTTGATCGAATTGGTGGAGCCGAGGGGGATCGAACCCCTGACCTTCGCATTGCGAACGCGACGCTCTCCCAGCTGAGCTACGGCCCCGTGTGTGCGGGTCCCGCGCGAGTGTACGGCGTTCGGCGCTGGTGCCGAGACTTGGGCCGAGTGGTGCGCGGGGATCGCATTGTGCATCGGTTGTTCGCTCGGAGACAAGTCCTGCGCGAACGTGCTGTAAGCGCTCGACCCCCCCACGTTGACAGTCCGGAACGGTAGGACGGGCAAAGGCCGAAGGCCGTGCCCATCACCCGCGCCTGAAGCCGCACCTGCCTGTGCATTCATCCCCTTCCGGGACGGCAAAGGGCGCGTGTCCCGCCTTCTTTGGCTCTTGCGGAGCGCTCGGCTTGGCTGCGAGGTCGGCCGGTCAATCAAGCCTGTAGTGCCGCGTGGAAGAGGAAAAGGACCGCGCGCACGAGTTGTAGGTGCGGCGTAAGCCGCATCCGGTGTGTGCCGAGGGTTGGCGGGGATGCGGCTGAAGCCGCACCTACTGCCGCACCTATGGCGGCACCTATGACGTGCTTGCGGGGTCTCAGCGCGGAGCGCGGGTCCGGTGGCGGAAGCGCCGGTGCCGTGGCGGTGGGGACGTGGAGCCGTTTTCGGTTGTTGCGCCCTACGGTCTCGGTTGGCCGGTGACAGCGCGGGGTGGTGGAACCGCTTCGCTTGTTCCACCCTACGGTTTTTCCCGAGGAAGTTGAGGGCAGTGCGCGTGGTCAACGCAACGCAGGCTTCGGGGTCCACGGGCGAGTGGATCTCGGTCATCGTCCCGTGTCTGAACGAGGCGCCGCTGATCGCGGAACGGTTGGCCGCGATGCAGTCCCTGCGCGAGCAAGGTCATGAGCTGATCCTCGTGGACGGCGGTAGCCGCGACGGCACGCTGGAGCGGGCGCTGGGGCTGGT
>JBGSTR010000284.1:0-6697 GCA_041736365.1 Chromatiaceae bacterium
TTGCCACGGGGCCCGACTCCGCTCGCCCTACGGGCTCCCTCCATCTGGCCCCGTGGCAAGCGCTTCAAGCACCCCGCGAGCCCGGAACAGAGGATAACTCCTCCGGGGAAGATAATCACACGGGATGGGACAGCTAGATAAGTTCGTCTTCTCGCGTTGGAAGATGAGTTGTTTTGACGATGCTAGGGAGTCGGGTAGAAATACGGCGCTCGCAACGTTAGGCGAAAGGCTTGGCTGCATCGGCGTTTCCGCTTGACGTGCCCGTTTAGCCTTCACCATAGCCCACGTTTCCGCAAGCCCCCCTCTCATTCCGGACGGTCGGCTTTCCCGAGTCCGGTTGGCGGCCAGTGATCATTCGATCGTTCATCACACAGCCTTCCCGTACAAACGGAAGCTCAAGTGGACGCCCACATACACCTGGGTATTACCCCTCATCCGCGCAGTTTACTCTGCGACTAGCCCAAGGCTCCGTTGCCACCGTTTAGCGGGCACTGAGTCCCATGATGGTGTCGTCCTCCAGGCAATCACTGTACCGAGAGCCCCTTCGCCCGAGGCAGCCGTTACCTGCGCTCGGCACGGGATTCGAACCTGTGTCGCCGGGCATTACCCCGGCTTTGTCGCTCATACTGGCTCATGCGCCGGACCGAAATCCTCCCTCAGCCTTGGGTCCCCCCTTGTGCCTTGAGTCTTTGCAGGTTGCTGCGCGCCCTCCTGCTGGAAGTCGGTCCTTCCCGGCGTTACCTCCGCGAATCTCTCCCCAGGTGCCTGGACCCTTACCCCGGCGCTCCCCATGGTGCATCTACTCGTTTCTTCCCATGGGGCATCGGCCTTCCCCATTTCCTAAGTGGGTCGGCATGCCACAAAAGTCCCGCCCAACGACGTCTGTGCGGAGGTTGTTCTCGGGGCTGCAGTCATTCGCTCATGTTCAGGCCCCGGGGCTTGCTCGACACCCAGGTCGTTCCCACCGCAAGGCATGGTTCCCCACGGAAAGGGCAGCCGTGACTTTTACGTCCACGCATATCTCGGTTCGTTACCTCACCGAGCAGTGGATATGCTAGCCGTCCGAATCGAGCAATTGACGGCAGAGGGACTTTCACCCTCGAAGATTCGCGGCCTTGCCGGCCGCTCCTAGGAAGTCCAACCGCACCGCGGCGGAAGTCGGGGGGACGGTACCACCGCGAGCAATTCGAGGAATTCCTGGGATTATGTAGCATCGAGATTGTGAAAGTATTGGTCGCAGCGCCTGGGCGAGGTGCTCTACAGCCCGTGGGGCGGCAGTGGGCACCCACAGACGCCTCCAGGGGCAGGCGGAGACGGTGATGGCCGACCCCAGCAGGCACCCTCTCAGTGGCTATTGATCTGAATAAAAACAGTCTGTTAGGAGTCATGCTCCAACCGCCGTCGGGGCTGGCGCTCCGTGGCCGGACAAACGCTGGGCGCAGGGAGCGAACAGGGCACAACGCAGGGTACCACCATGCGACGGCAACGAAGAGCGGCGGGATGGCGGATGAGCAATCGGAGTCGGCTGATAGCACCGGCGAGCGCGGGGAACTCGCCCCAGAGGACCCGCGGGAGGGAAGCGGCCGACGGGTCTAAGCTGCCTCTGGCGGGACAGATTTCGCGGACTTTGGGCCGCGCACGCATCTTCACACAACGACAGGGGCTCGCGAATTGGGCAGGGTGGGCACCAGGGATGGAGCGTCTTCTTCGGACCCAGGGTGCGCACTTCTTTTCGGTGCGCAGCGAGCCCTTAGATCGAGGAGCCGGATGCCCGAATTGGGCACGTCCGGATCTGTGGGAGCCGCGGGTGAGCAATCACCCGCGGCCACCCGGCACTCGTGGGCGTGGCGAGGGTCAGCTATCCACGCGACTGCGGACCACCGCCGGCGAAGCACCGGTGTCCGCAGTTGGCCGGCAACTGCCGCTGGCCGAACTGAGGCGGGATACATAAGGGATACCTCGGGGTTTGTCCGCGGGTTCGCCTCTGTTTTTAGGTAGACCGTCTCGAGTTGTGCTGAGCAACGGCGCAGACGGCCCGGTCCCGGTGCTCTGGCTTCGTGGTTCGCCGGCGGTGGCGCTTAGGGTGATTAGCGTCGTCCCCCAGCCGGCCGCACAAAGTTGCCCGCGACAGCCCTGACCTTCGGGACTCCTTACCGGAATGAGGGGGCGCCGGACGAGGCCGCCTCGTCGCCCCCGCGAAAGCCGTCATTTCCGCGGAAGCCGTCATTCCCGCGGAAGCGGGAATTGGATTCCCGCGTTCGCGGGAATGACGGTAGAGACGGAGCTACTGTTGCGGGGGCTAGCCAGCTTTCGCGTTGATCTTCTTAGGGAATGTATCCCGGTGCGTTGGGGCCTAGATTCTTCTCGTCTTCGAGTGCGGCATCGCGCGGGTCGACAACGGCATCCGGCACCCCGCCGTCGTTCGTAGACCCGTCACCCAGATCCTGAACATCGTCGCCCAGGTCCGGGGTCGGTTGTTGTGGACCCTCGTTGACGAACTGGCGGACGTCCACATCGATGCCGTCGGTGATGACCGCCTCGTCGGCCAAGGCGGTCATCCCGGTCGCTAGGAGTACGGCGCCGAGGGTCGTGAGTACCAGGTTCTTGCGGCTCAATTTGCACCTCGTGGATTGCAACAATGTGAGGACGGAGATCGCATCCGATCCGACGATTCACATGATCGGACAATCACCCCCAGGCGGGCGAAGTGTTGCACACAAGGCCCGCGAGATGCGATTCGCTGACGGATCGGCTAGGGACACGACCGGCTCGTCGTCGCCGGCGCCCGGATCGGGCAAATCGCACTGCAGCCGGGCGCGAGACTTACATGCTCGCCCGCAGGTCGGCCAGCGTGATCATGCGCGTCATCGGATCGAGCGGAGTGTGTCGAACCGCCAGGCGCTCGCAGAACGCCCGCGCGTCGTCGTGAATGCCGGTCGCGTACGCGCGGGGACGATTACCAAGACCGCGAGGCGGCTGGTACCCTCCTGGCTGCATCTCTTGGTCGGGCCGGCGAGAATTCGGGTCCCGGCCTCTCACTCGGAGACTCGGATGGCCGTTGAGACTCGACTCCATACGCAACTCGAGGCAAGGCTCCGGTGGCGGCGCATTTTGCTCATCGCCTTCATTGCGATGACGGCGCTGGTTTTGCCCCTCGCGGGGACTGCACAGGCGCAAGAGTCGACCGAGGTCGTCCCGGCGGCGGCACAGTCGACCGCAACCCCACTGCGCACCGACAGCCCCCGCGACCTGTATGCGACCTTCCTGCGCCTCAGCGACGAGATGGAGGACGCGCTGCTGGCCTACACGACCCAGCCCACGCTGGCCGGAGCCCAACGCCTCTCGTTGCTTTCCGATCAGATGGTCGCGCTCACGGATCTGGGCTCGGTGTCGAACGCCTCGCGGCGGGAGGTCGGGATCGCGACGGCCACCTATCTGATGGACATCTTCGGGCGGATCGACCCGCCCGATCCGCAGTCGGTTCCGGACGAGGCCGATCTGGAGCGGGAAGGGACGGACTCCCATCGTCTCGCCGGAACCCCCCTGCGCATCGTGCGTATCTCCGAGGGCGACCGCGAGGGCGAGTATCTGTTCAGCGGCTCGACTGTCCAGGCGGCACCGCGGTTCCTGCGCGGGCTCATGGACCAGCCGCTGCGCACCCGCCTGGACATCGAAAGCTACAGCGCCTTCTCTCCCCAGCTCACCGGACCGCTCGTGCCGGCGGCCGTCGTGCGGGGGATGCCGCAGCCACTCAAGGAGCTATGGCTGGGTACGCCGATCTGGAAGGTTCTCGCCATCGGGGCCTTCGTTGCGGTCGTGGTGCTGCTCATCGCCCTGTTGCAACGGATGCTGCAGGCGCACGAACCCCGATCTCACATCGGAGGGGTCACCTTGCGGGCGCTCCTGCCGCTGGCGATCCTCGCCGTCGTGACCATCGCACTCCCGTGGGCCTCGCACCAGATCAATATCTCCGGCGCCTTTGCGGAGATCATCGAGAAGGGCCAGACGGTGTTGGCTCATGCGGCCTATGCCTGGTTGTTCTGGCTTGGCGTGCGGATGCTCTTCGAATGGGTCATCCTCTCGCCGCGCATCCCGGATCAAAGCCTCGATGCCAATCTGTTGCGGCTCGTCTCGGGGGTCATCGGCATCATCGGCGCGGCGGTGATCCTGGCCTTCGGGGGGCAGGCGATCGGACTGCCGATACTGAGCATCCTCGCCGGTCTCGGAATCGGCGGCCTCGCGGTCGCCCTGGCCCTGCGCCCGACACTGGAGAACCTCGTGGGCGGGGTGATGCTCTACATCGACCGCCCCGTGCGGGTCGGTGATTTCTGTAGCTTCGGCGACCAGAAGGGCACGGTTGAGGGGATCGGTATCCGCTCGACCAAGCTACGTGCCCTGGATCGCACGTTGATCTCGGTGCCGAATGCCCAGTTCGCCGATATGCAGATCATCAACTGGGCCGAGTGCGACCAGATGCTGATCAACGAGACGATCGGCGTTCGCTACGAGACCGTGCCGGACCAGTTGCGCTATCTGCTCGCACGACTTCGCGAGATGCTGCACTCACACCCCAGGATCGACAGCGATACCGTGCGAGTCCGCTTCTGCGGCTACGGGAGCAGCTCCCTCGACATCCAGATTCGCGTCTACGCGGAAACCCGCGAGTGGAACGACTTCTTCGCCATCCGCGAGGACGTATTCCTGCGCATCTACGACATTGTGACCGAGGCCGGCACCGGCTTCGCCTTTCCGTCCCAAACCCTCTATATGGCCCGGGATGATGGGCTGGATCCCGAGCGCGCGGACGCCGCCAAGGCGAGCGTCGATCAGTGGCGTAAGGAGGGGCGGCTCCCGTTCCCGCGCATGCCCCGCGACCAGATTGAGCGTCTTGAGGGGACGCTGGACTATCCGCCGAAAGGCAGCCCGGAAACGGCAGGTGAGGACCCAGAGGACGCCATCGGCGCCGAGCGTTTGTCGCGGGATTCCGACATGCCTGCAGGGGAGGGGAGCGACGCCGCCGCGAACGCGGATGAACGAAAGCACACCTGAGCCGGAGCCGTATTGCTGTCGCCGGCCTCCTCGTCCTGGGTCTCCGGGATCGTCCGGCGCTTGCCGCTTCGCGATCAACCCCAATCTTGCTCGCATACCGCATCCTTGGAGTTGAATCGAAATGACATCCGAACAGACCGACAACGCCGTCGACCAGCCGGGCGAAAGGCCCGGTTTCGGCAAACGCGGCGAGCTGCTGGTCGCCGTCCAATTCGCGCTGCTGATCGGTTTCGCGCTGCTGCCGGTTTGGCATCCGGGCGTCGGTCCCGAGCTGTTGGATACGACGTCGATCTGGCGTACCACCGGTGCCGTCGTCCTCGGACTGATCGCATTGGCCCTCGGTGGCTTCGGCTCCCATCACATCCGCGACTATCTGACCCCCTTGCCCTACCCGGTAGACCACAGCCGGCTGGTGCAGCACGGCGTCTACTCCATCGTCCGCCATCCGCTCTACGCGAGCCTGCTGTGCCTCGGGCTGGCCTGGACGCTCTACAACCTGAGCCTATCCCACCTGATCGCGCTGGCCGGCTGTCTCTGGTTCTTCAACTACAAGGCCGGGAAAGAGGAGGCTTGGCTTACGGAGCGTCACCCGGAATACCGCGACTACGCGCGGCGCGTGCGGAAGTTCATTCCCGGGGTGTATTGAGCGGCCGACGCCGAACTGCTCGCGTGCGGACTTTGGAAGGAGGCGCGTGCCGATCGGCAGTTATAAGCTGGCCCGCCTCATTGGATGCTTTAGCTGCTTTGCAAGGGCAGGGGTCGGACGTTGCGACCAAACGCGAACGTTGGTAGGCCGTAACTCCCGGTCGTGCGATTCGTGGAAGTCCGGCACGACCGCTCTAAACTGTTCGCCTGCACACCCAACCCGATCGGTCGGGAGGCGTTGGAATCCCCGCTGGCTGATGATGCTGATCAGTGGAAAATGCTGTCTGACTGTTATCGACCCCAAGCTGGCCGCGTCCTGACTCCTCCGAACGGCCGCAAGCCAGCGGAAGCACGCCCTGAACGCTTGCACGCAGCGGTGTTCGCACTGACTGCGGGGATCTAACCGGCTGCACCCGCTTGCGCCCGCGACGACGCTGCGGAAAGGCGGCAGCATCGGGCACGTCGCCCGCTCCGACGGGGGATGAGGGTGCGTGGCCGGCAACGCTGGTGCGCGTAAACCCGGTATGGCTTCGTTCGTGTACCGCCATTTGGCGCCGTGTCTGCGCGTCGCGAGCGCCTTGCCGAGCGATACGCCGGTCGAACCAGCGCCCGAACCTGGTCGACTTGGACCTCTGACCAATTTCGCCGTTGTGTCTCGCAGCGTGTACTATAATCACACTGCCGCAACAAACCTGGGCGCTTCCCCGGCGCTCCGAAGCAATGAACGCTCCAAGCGATCGCTGCCTGCCGTGTGCGACTTCCCAGACTCCGGAGTGCGACTCCGGGTACGGCTCACTCTTTGGGCCGAACCTGGTGCTGCTCGGCGATAGCCCGCCTACCGCGGAGACCCGCAATGCGCTCACCGGCGACCTGCTCGGAAGGGTCGCGTTCAACCCGAGATTCGCCCCGGTGGATCTGACCGTGCTCCCCGACCAAGACGGCAACAGGATCCCGGAGCTGGGGATGCTGGGTCGGGGCTCGACCCGGGTCGAGATCCGCGATG
>JBGSTR010000069.1:0-1569 GCA_041736365.1 Chromatiaceae bacterium
TCGCCGTCTTGCCGACGATGAAGTTGGTGACGAACTTCCCGCCCATGCGCGTGATCTTGGTCGCCACGTCGTCGATCAGATCGTTGGGCAGCCGGAACTCCGGGATGCCGTAGCGCAGCACGCCGCCGAGCTGATGAAAGGCCTCGAACACGGTGACCGGATAGCCGGCCTTGCACAGCAGATAGGCATTGATCAGGCCCGCGGGTCCGGACCCGACCACCGCGATCGGCGGCTTGTCGGCCTTGGCCCAGGGATTGATCGCGCCGTTGACTCGGATGGCCGATTCCGGGTCGAGCACCCGTTCGCTCTGCGGCAGATACCACTCCAACTGGCCGATCTCGATCGGGCGCGTGTTGTGGGTGCACACCCCCTGGCACTGGATCTCCTGCGGACATACCCGCCCGGTGACGTTCGGCAGCGGGTTGGACTCCTTGATAAGCTGCAGGGCCTGCTTGAACTTGCCCTCGCCCATCAGGTGCAGGACCTCGGGGATGTGGATTTTGACCGGACACCCGCCCTTGTTCTCACCCCGGTCCATGACCGGCAGACCCAGCTCGCAGGGACGGTCGTCGCACTGCTTGTCGCGCAGCACCTCGAGCCACACCAGCAGCTCGACCTCGCGGAAGCTGTAGCCCAGACCCATGTAGCCCAAGTAGCCCTGGTTGACCAGGTCGAAGTCCTTGGCGCGCTCCGCGGGCGGTCGGATGTAGGGCGGGATGCTGTTCTCGCCCGGCCAGCCTTGCGAGAGCCCGCTGAACATCGGGTAGCGGTCGGACAGATGCCGATCCAGGGCGCGGATGAGCTTGCGCTTGAGCTTGAGCGGAATTTTCCACACGAAACGCTGCAACAGGGTGCTCATGTCGTCGCCGCGCAGCAGCAGATCCCAGAAGGTCCGGGTAAAGGCCCCGCTCAGCTCCTCGCGCTGGAATTCCCGGGCGATCGCGGACGTGCCCTCGGCGATGAAGAGCTGCTGGAACGACTGCGGGTCGGTGACCAGCCGTCGCTGCAGCAGGCTGATTTGCTTCTGGAACAGATCAACCGCCTCGGTGTGCTCCAAGGCCCGCAGCTCGTCGCGGGCGTCGGCGATGCGGTGGCGGCTGGACTCGATGTCCTGGCTCGCCCGATAGAACTGATGTACGTCGCGCTCGTCGTAGTGACCGAGTGGAGCCGCGCCGGCTCCGCCGCGGACCGTACCGGACGTCTGGTCGAAGGGTTGTGACATGACGCTACCTCGCAATCCGTAAACCGATGAATGAGTTAAAGGTACTTACGGCTCCGCGTCCTCACGCCGGACGATGGAAACGGATGATCTCCGCATCGCAGTCGTCGGCCACCCGCGACGCGCGATGGATCAGGTCGGCCGTCAGCTCAACGCGTCCGAGCGCACCGGGAATCACCCGACTGACCTCCTTCGGCTCGCCGTCGACCATGATCTTGGTCTTCTCGAACAGCTCGCTCAGATCCTGATAGCAGGTCTTGCAGTTGGTGCAGCGGGGCATGTCCGCGCCGGCGATCTCGACCAACGGCTCGTCCGCGCCACCGGCGTGCCGTTCCGGCGCCGCCTCAACC
>JBGSTR010000289.1:0-3038 GCA_041736365.1 Chromatiaceae bacterium
CCATGACCAACGTGTTTTTTACGACCTGCCCGTGAGCGACCGGGGATCGAGGGCGGGCCGCTCGCATTCGCGACCGGCCTAGCGCCTCCCCCCGCCAGCCGCTCTTGGCTGGCGGCCCTACCTGCGACTCACGCCACCGACGGCAGCCCGGCCAGGGCCATGGCAACGTCGCCTTCGGCGTATTCCAGGTCCTTGAGCTTGCCGCCGAGGTAATCGGTGTAGGCCTGCATGTCGAAGTGGCCGTGCCCGCAGAGGTTGAACAGGATGGTCTTGGCCTCGCCGGATTCGCGGCATTTCTCCGCCTCGTGGATGGCGGCCTTCACCGCATGGTTCGCCTCCGGCGCGGGGATGATGCCTTCCGCCTTCGCGAACTGGATGCCGGCGGCGAAGCACGCGAGTTGGTTGTAGGAGCGCGGCTCGATATAGCCCAGTGCGGCCAGATGACTGATCTGCGGGGCCATTCCGTGGTATCGCAAACCGCCGGCGTGGAATCCCGGCGGCACGAATCCGGAGCCGAGGGTGTACATCTTGACCAGCGGGGTCAGATGGCTGGTATCGCCGAAATCGTAGGCGAACAGGCCCTTGGTCAGGGTCGGGCAGGCGGAGGGCTCCACCGCGATGAAGCGGGTGTTCTTGCCGTCGCGCAGTCGCTCGCCGAGGAACGGGAATGCAATCCCGGCGAAGTTGCTGCCGCCGCCGGTGCAGCCGATCACCATGTCCGGATAGTCGCCGGCCATGGCCATCTGCTCTTGCGCCTCGAGCCCGATGACGGTCTGGTGCAGCAGCACGTGGTTCAGCACGCTGCCCAGCGCGTATTTGGTGTCGTCGCGCTGGGCGGCGATCTCCACCGCCTCGCTGATGGCGATGCCCAGGCTGCCGGTGCTGTCGGGATGCTCGGCGAGGATCGCGCGGCCGGATTCAGTGGTATCGGACGGGCTTGCGATGCACTGGGCGCCGAAGGTCTCCATGAAGGCGCGGCGGTAGGGCTTCTGCTGGAAGCTCACCTTGACCATGTAGACAATGATCTCGAGTCCGAACATAGACCCGGCGAGCGCCAGTGAAGAGCCCCATTGGCCGGCTCCGGTCTCGGTGGAAATGCGCTTGACCCCTTCTTCCTTGTTGTAGAAGGCCTGGGGGATGGCGGTATTCGGCTTGTGGCTGCCGGCGGGGCTTACCCCTTCGTACTTGTAGTAGATCTTCGCCGGGGTATCGAGTGCCTGCTCCAGGCGTCGCGCGCGGTACAGGGGCGATGGCCGCCATTGACGATAGACATCGCGCACCGGACCCGGGATCTCGATCTCGCGGACCTGACTCATCTCCTGCTCGATCACGGCGCGCGGGAAGATCACCGCCAAGTCTTCGGGCGTGATCGGCTGCTTGGTGCCGGGGTGGAGCACCGGCTGAAGCGGCTCGGGCAGGTCGGCGTTGATGTTGTACCAGTTCTTTGGCAGGTGCTGCTCGTCGAGCAGGAACTTGACCGTGTCGCTCATTTTCGTACCCCGGGACTTATCGATTGAAGCTGGCGCCGCCCTTTGTCGGGGCCGGCGCCGGTGTGGACTTGGGGTGGTAAGTGTGCCAGTTTCGCAGCCGGGCTTGTATCCCGTTTCGCGACGACTCATTTAGCGTGGCGGGAGCGCCGCGAGGCGGGCCCGCGTTTTGCCGGGGCAGCGTGCGCGCGAACTGCAGCGACGCGGCCGAATCAATCGAAGAACAATCGCAACCACCAGAACGATCACGAGCCCCGCGAGGGAGGAATCATGAGCACGACCATCACCGCGACCCCGACCAGCACGACGACCACGACCCTTGCCGCGACGCCCATGCAGTACCTGGAAAAGGCCATGAACGGCCTGCACGACCTGGGTCTGGTGCCGACCGAGGAGGACAGCCAGGCGGAGCCCATCATCGCCCTGCTGAACCAGATCTCCGACCTCGACGAGGCGCGGGTCACCGCCATTGCCCGCACCCTCAACCAGGCCTCGCTGTTCAACGACGTCGTCCGCGAGCAGGTTCAGGCGATGGAGATCGGCGAGCGCTACGAGGAGATCACGGATGCCTTCAATAGTATTCGCGACGACGCAAAATCCATGGTCGACCAGATCGAGGACGGCAAGATCGACACCTTCGAGCGCATCGGCAACGTCTGGATGAAGGTCACGCGCGGCGATGTCGCGAGCCGGTTCGACAAGATCAAGGACACCTATCTGGACGTGACCGCGTCCACCAACGACCAGATCCAGCGCGAGGAGAAGATCCTCAACGCCTACCAGGACTACCGCGGCGCGCTTAAGGAGTCCGAGGTGCTGGCGCTGGAGGTCCTAAAGACCGCCGAGGGCAAGCTCGATCAGGCCAAGGCCGCGGTCGACGCCGCGATGAAGGCGGTGGAGTCCAGCACCAGCACCGACCCCGCCGAGCGGGCGAAGCTGGAGATGGCCCGCGACGAGAAGGTCCGCTCCCTGCAGAAGGAGGAGAAGCGCTACCAGATCGCCAAGGATCTCTCCGACAACCTGACCGTGAGCTACAACACCTCCGAGGTGGTCATGGCGCGGCTGCTGCAGACCACCAATGCGAAGCAGCGGGTCTATGCCCAGGCGGTTAGCTTCTTCAGCACCAACGAGGTGGTGTTGACCGCCCTGACCGCGTCCTTCACCGGGATGTTCGGACTGCACGAGGGCACCCAGACCATCGAGGCCATGAAGAAGGGCGTCAACCAGTCGCTCGATGTCCTCGCGGAAATGGGAGGCAAGGTGCAAGAGGCCGCCATCAAGGCCGGCTACGGCCCGACCATCCGCGCCGAGTCGGTGCAGAGGCTGGTCGATTCCGTGGTGACCTGGCAGACCAAGTCACACGAGATCATCGACGAGATGCGCCAGCAAAGCACCCGCAATGCCGCGGAGATCCGCGACGCGGTCGAGGACGGCAAGCGCAAGCTGGCGCGGCTCGCCGATCAGGGTAAGGGTCTCGTGCTCGAATCCCGCTCGTGAGCGTGGAGCTCGCAAAGACCCCGGCGGCGGCCGGGGGGCGGGCGCCCGTGGCAA
>JBGSTR010000113.1:0-2997 GCA_041736365.1 Chromatiaceae bacterium
GAGCTGGGTCGCGCTGCGCTCGAGGCCGGTCAGTCGGGTCGCGGGCCAACGTTGGCGGAGCTGGATCAGCTCGGCGCCGACGCCGCAACCAAGCTCCAGGACGCGCTCGTCGCCACCGATGTCGATGCCTCGAAAAACCTCGGTTGCAAGCACCTCCGCCTGGCGGATCAGCCTGCGCTGCTCGGCGATCGAGAAACCGTGGATGTAGTCGAGAGTCATCGCGGCGGATCAGCTGCCACTGGGGTACCTGCACGAACGCCTCGCGCCGAGCCTAGACGCTCAATGCCCGGCGCCCGCGGTCGCGGAGCGATTCGCGGAACACCGCGTTGGCCCGGGATCGGCGTCTTCTAGCGAGGCGCGTTCGGTGTCGTGGAGGCAAGAGGGCTCCACCCCGATCGCTAGATCTCGACCGGCAAGGGGTCGATGTGCCAGATCTTGTCCGCGTATTCGCGCACCGCGCGATCGGACGAGAATTTGCCCATGCGGGCCGCGTTCAGGATCGACATCCGGTCCCAGTCGCGGGGCTCGCGCCATATCCCGGCGACGCGCTCCTGGCAGTCGAGATAATCGCGGTAGTCGGCGAGGACCATGAACGGATCGTGATTGATCAGGTTGTCGGTCAGTGGCCGGAACAGATTGAGATCGCCGTGGGAGAAGAGACCCGAGTTGATCAGGTCGATGACCGATTTCAGCTCGGCGTCGTCGCGATAGATGTCCCACGGGCGATAGCCCTGCTCTTGGCGCCGCTGCACGTCGTCGGTCGTCATCCCGAACAGGAAAAAATTCTCCTCCCCAACCTCCTCGCGGATCTCGACGTTGGCGCCGTCCAACGTGCCGATGGTGAGCGCGCCGTTCATCGAGAATTTCATGTTCCCGGTACCCGAGGCCTCCTTGCCCGCCAGGGAGATCTGCTCCGAGAGGTCCGCCGCCGGATACAGGCGTTGGCCGTTCTTGACATTGAAGTTCGGCATGAACGCGACGCGAATGTGCCCGTTCACCTGGGGATCGTGATTGACCACCTCGCCGACGGCGTTGATCAGCTTGATGATCAGCTTCGCCATGTAGTAGCCGGGAGCGGCCTTCGCGCCGAAGATGAAGCTTCGCGGCACGACGTCGAGGCTCGGATTGTGCTTGATGCGCTGATAGAGCGTGACGATGTGCAGTAAATTCAGGTGTTGGCGCTTGTACTCGTGCAGGCGCTTGGCTTGGACGTCGAACAGCGAGGCGGGATCGAGGCTGACGCCCGCGTTGCGCTCCAGCCAGTGCGCGAGATCGCGTTTGGCGGCGGTCTTGACCTCCCGCCAGCGACTCTGAAGCGCGGGATCGCCGGCCTGCTGCTCGAGCACGCGCAGACACGACAGGTCCCGAACCCAGTCGTCGCCGCCGCAGGCCTCCGTCATCAGCGCCGCGAGGCGCGGGTTGCTGACCGCGATGAAGCGGCGCGGGCTGACACCGTTGGTCACCGAATGGAATCGCTCCGGCCAGAGCTCGTAGAAGTCCTTCAAGACCGTGCTCTTCACCAGCTCCGAGTGCAGCCGGGCAACCCCGTTTACCGCGCTCGCGCCGACCACGGCGAGATTCGCCATGCGCACTCGCCGTCCGCCTTGCTCGCTGATCAGCGACATGCGCTCGACTCGGGCATCGTCGCCCAGGAAGCGCATGCGCACCTCGTCGAGAAACCGGCGATTGATCTCGAAGATGATCTCCATGTGCCGGGGAAGCAGCTTTTCGAACAGGTTCAACGACCAGGTCTCGAGCGCCTCGGGCAGCAGGGTGTGGTTGGTATAGCGGAAGGTGCCGTGCGTGATCTCCCAGGCCCGGTCCCAACCGAACCCGTGCTCGTCCATCAGCAGCCGCATCAGCTCCGCAACCGCCAGCGCCGGGTGGGTGTCGTTGAGCTGAGCGACAAACTTTTCGTGAAAGCTGTCGAGGCTGCCCACGGTGCCCAGGTGCAATCGCACCATGTCCTGAATCGAGCAGGACACGAAGAAATACTGCTGCTTCAGGCGCAGCTCCTTGCCCGACTCCGGCTCGTCGTTGGGATACAGGATCTTGGAGATGGTCTCCGCCTCGATCTTCGCGTGAACCGCTCCGTAGTAGTCGCCGACGTTGAAGACCTGCACGTCGAAGGCCTGCGGCGCCTCCGATTTCCAGAGTCGAAGCAGACTGACGTTGTTCACCCCGTAACCGAGGATCGGGGTGTCGTAGGCGGCGCCGATGACCTGGCTGTCCGCGTTCCACCGCACCCGCACGCTGCCGTGCTCGTCCGTGTAGCGCTCGGTATGTCCGCCGAATTTGACCGGAAAGCGCAGCTTGGGTCGCGGCAGCTCCCAGGGGTTTCCGTTGCGCAACCAGGCGTCGCTGCGCTCGACCTGCCAGCCGTCCTCGATGGCCTGCGCAAAGATCCCGAACTCGTAGCGAATGCCGTAGCCGATGGCCGGAATTTGCAGCGTGCTGAGCGAGTCCAGATAACAGGCCGCGAGCCGACCGAGTCCGCCGTTGCCGAGGCCGGGCTCGTCCTCCGCCTCGAGAATCGCCTCGAAGTCCAGGCCAAGCTCGCGCCCGGCCTTCTGCGAGGTTTCGGTAATGCCGAGGTTGAGCAGGTTGTTCAACAATTGGGGACCGAGCAGATACTCCGCGGACAGCATGCACACGGTGCGCGCCTTGGCGTCCTTGTAGGTCTGAGCGGACTTGATCCAGCGTTCCAGGAGCCGGTCGCGCACGGTGTAGGCCGCCGCCAGATAAAGGTCGTTCTGGGTCGCGACCTCGCGGAAGCGCCCCTGAATGTAAAAAAGATTATCGATATAGGCCTGCTTGAGCGACGCCTTCGACATGCCGGTGCGCGTATGCTCGTGGACCTCCGCGCCGGCTTCGGTCTTTTTGGATTTGCTCATCGAGGTGTCTCGTCAACCGGTTGCCAAGGGCTCAAGCCCGGATTGACCGGGCCACGCGACCGCGCCGCGGTGGCGGCGCCGGCCGACCGTCGCGCACAACTTC